>NZ_PNCW01000049.1:0-48977 GCF_005886985.1 Pseudoalteromonas sp. S3178
TACTTTATCGGGGTCAGATCACTTTTCTGATAGCTGATAGCTGATAGCTGATAGCTGATAACTTATTCAGCCGCTAAGAAATCCAACACCACTTGATGATGATCTTTGGTTTTAAACTTATCAAATAAGTGTTTAATTTTACCGTCTTGGCCTACTAAAAATGTAAGGCGGTGAATACCATCGTATTCTTTACCCATGAACTTTTTGTAGCCCCATACACCAAATGCTTCAGCAATTGCGTGATCTTCATCGGCTAGTAAATCAAAGTTAAGCTCTTTTTTAGTTTCAAAGTTTTTAAGGCGCTTAATTGGATCTGGGCTAATACCTACAACGCGGGTGTTAAATTTAGCAAGCTCTGCTTGTTGGTCACGTAAGTTTTCGGCTTGAACCGTACAACCCGGTGTTGATGCTTTAGGGTAAAAGTACACAAGTACCTGTTGCTCTTTTAGCAGCTCGCTTAATGTGACTGTTTCGTCGTTTTGGTTTTGTAGACTAAAAGTGGGTGCGGTATCACCGGCTTGTAGTGGGCTAATTTTGTTCATGCTTTGCTCCTTAGCGAATACGTTTAAAAATATAATCTACGTTAAGTGTGTGAGAAAGGTTTTCAAAACTAATTTTAAATTGGTCAATGTCTACATCAACCGGAATATTAAATTCAATTTCACAGCGCATTTTAGTATCTACTTCTTCATCGTATGTATCTGACTTTAAAGAGCAAATGCTAATGTTGTTGTCGGCAAAGTAGCGCGTTACTTTACTCAATGTGCCAGGGGTGTCTATACCTGTGTATTCGAGCGTGTAACCGGCGCAAAATTCACTTTCGGTGTGGCGAGTTGTGCTGCGCTTCATCATGGTCAGTAGACCCAGCTCCATGCCTTTAGTTGGCAAGGTGTGCTCTATGCGGCTAATGGCCGACATATCGCCGCTTAGCAGCATGGTAAACGTAAACTCGCTACCTAAAATGGCTATTCGGCTATCTACTATGTTGCAATGACAATCACTTACAAGTTGCGTAAGTTCACTTACAATTCCCGGCCTATCTTCGCCAATAGCGGTTAAAACAATTTGATGATTTGAAAATGCAGTCATGAAGTTTAATACCTACGTTTTTTGAAATATAACAACCGAGTTGATATAGCCCGATGCACATACAATACGTTGCACGGCGGCGAAGTTTAACACAAAAAGTGCTCTAAACTACAATGCGGGCTAATTAAGCGCTTTTAAAGTGCGGTGTTTCTTGTTTTTACTGGCATGGGAAAGTACCATAGCTAAAATTTGCTTAATTGCGCTTAGATTTTTTCTAATTCAAAGTGCTGAACTTTATTGCAATTAGGCAGCCAAATAATAAATGTAAAGTTAATATTGATTTTACACTGAACCAAATCAGCATCACCCACTCATATACTTGTTAAAACAATTAAAGGGTATGCTAAGGAGAAATATCTGTGCAGTATTGGATCCCAAAAGCACTTGCAGTAAGTGTATTGGTAAGTTTATCAGGGTGTAGTGTATTTATTAATGAAGCACATAATGAGCGTAATTACCGTACTCATGAGCCAGTAAAAGCACCTGAGTCGTTATCTCAACCAGCTCAAGACCCAGTTTATAAAATGGATGTAGGTCAATACGACAACAATCCAGAAGCAACAAATTATCGTCCACCAGCACAAGTGCTTACTATCGCTAAAGGTAGCTGGGTTGAAGAAGGTGATAAAAAAGCACGTATTTACTTTGATAAAAACGACGGCATTGTTGATTTAGACGAATTTCTTTGGGATACAATTAAATCAGTACTTGCTGAGAACAACGCAGTAGCTACTAAAGAAGACAAACTACTAGGTACAATTGAAACCGATTGGTACTCAATTATAAAAACCGAAGAGAGCTTTTGGTGGTGGGGCGATGAAGTAAATGATGATTTAGAAAAATTCAGATTTACTATTGAAGAAAAATCGCACCAACGTACTGCCTCTTTACGTGTAGAGCTTATAGACTTTAAAGGTGATCACACGTTAACTGACTTATTAAAACAGCAGTTAGAAGTGCGTGCACTTAACCAAGTAGTGAGCGAGTTTGACTATCGTTACCGCCAACTTGAAGTTGATATGCGTAAACGCCAAGGTATTATTTCACTAGAAATGGGCTTTGATAATAAAGGCAATGCAGCACTTGTTACTGAGCAATCGTACGACGCTGTATTTGACAGGTTCTCAGGGTTTTTAGAACGTCTATCGTTCACAATTGTTGAAATTAACCAAGATACAGGTTTAATTACAGCCGATTATAAAGCACCAGAAAGCAGTGTATGGGATTCTATTTGGGGCGACGAAGTTGCTCAGTTACCTATAGATGAAGGTCAGTACCAAATTTTAGTTAGCAAAACTAAAGAAGGCGGTACTAGCTTAACGTGGATGGATGACAAAGGTGAAACGCTTGAGCCAGGTACTATGAATGGTTTACAACAAGCATTAGAAGCAGCACTCGTTCAGCGCGGCATTAAAATTTAAATAATAATAAATTTTTACTACAAAAAGAGCGCTAAGCTCTTTTTGTAGTTTTTATAGGTTAAAAAATATGTCTCAGTTACCTCATCGTTCACATTACACGTGGCGCACTTGGTTTACTTTTTTAGTACCGTCGTTAATTGGTGTGTTTTTATTTATGACACCGATTTCTACCTCTCAGGGAATGACCATTCCTATTGCCGTAATGGCTAAAGCTGTGCAAACCATGATGTTTGGTTCTGCTCAAGCTATTATTACCTTAATTATTTGTATTACAGGGGTTATTTCTGTAATTACCAAAGCGTTTAAACCCGCAGCTATTTGTAACTCGCCTTTGTTAAAACATTTGTTTGATGTGAGCTGGACCTGGCTAGTGGTGCGCTTATTTGGTATGGCATTTGTTTTAATGACTCACTTAAGTGTGGGTAGCGAAATGATTACTTCTGCTAATACAGGTGCGCTTGTATTAAATGATTTACTCCCTGTGTTGTTTTCGGTGTTTATTTTAGCGGGGTTATTATTACCGTTATTAATTAATTTTGGCTTATTAGAGCTTGCCGGCACCTTAATGACTAAAGTGATGCGCCCTGTATTTGGTGTACCAGGTAGAAGTGCTGTTGACTGTACCGCTTCGTGGTTAGGTGATGGCAGTGTAGGTATTTTGATGACGGCTAGGCAGTACGATCAAAAACACTACACACAACGTGAAGCTGCAATTATTGGTACTACGTTTTCAGCGGTATCAATTACGTTCAGTTTAGTGGTGCTTGGGCAAGTAAAGCTTGAGTACTTATTTGCGCCGTTTTACGCCACTGTGTGTTTAGCGGGTATAGTTGCCGCTATTATTGTGCCGCGCTTACCGCCGCTGCGCTTTAAAAAAGATGTACTTATTGATGGCAGTGAGCCCGACCGAGATGCAGAAACAATTCCTAGTAATAAAACCTTATTTGGCCATTCACTTGATGTAGCACTTGCCAAAGCAGATAACTCAACAGGCGTTAAAGGCACAATTAAAGAGGGCGTACATAACGCACTTGATATGGTGTTTGGTGTGTTACCTGTGGTTATGGCTGTAGGTACATTTGCTTTAATTATTGCTGAGCATACGCCAATATTTCAGTACCTTGGTATGCCGTTTGTGCCATTTTTAGAGCTACTACAAGTACCCGAAGCCGCTGCTGCCTCGCAAACTATTATGGTTGGCTTTGCTGATATGTTTATTCCGTCAATATTGGCGGCTGGTACAATTGAAAGCGACGTAACGCGCTTTATTATTGCTGCTATGAGTGTCACTCAGCTTATTTATATGTCTGAAGTAGGTGCACTTTTATTAGGTAGTAAAATACCGGTAAACATTTTAGAGCTGTTTATCATCTTTATTTTACGAACGCTGATCACATTGCCTGTTATTGCTTTAATGGCACACTGGTTAGTTGGTTAATACCGCAATACAAGTTTTAATATTGAAAAGCCCTGATTATTCAGGGCTTTTTTGTATTTATTACTTTTTGATATAAATTTTAGATGTAGCGTTATCTAAATACTCATACCAATTTGAGCCTTAAAAGTGCTTAGCTACCGAAAACGTTAAAAAATTAAGGCCTGGATTTGGCTCTTTAAAACCGGCATTTGAATAGTGAATGACTCTCAGTGCTACATTGGTTTCACCAAAGTCGGCGACAAGCCCTATACGGTCTTCAAACTGGTAATGGGTGCTAATGTTTTTACCCGCAAATTTAGTTTCATCAATAAGTGATACACCAATACCTGCCTCCACATAAAACGGGGTGTTGTTAAAGCTAAACGCCGGAAACTGCAACACTGGCGACATAGCCAACACAACATTAGATTGTGTTTTATCGCCGTGACGGTATTCCCACATGTTTACACTGGTTTCAAAATAAAAGCGTGCGTCACCAATTAGGTTTTGCATACCAGGGGCGTGGTATTGGTAGGCCAGCTTAACGCCGTTAACGTTCCCTTCGCCTTTAAGAAAATCAACAGCATAACCATGATCTGATTGTGCAAAAGCAGACTTCCCAAAGAGTGATATTACTAATACAAAAGAGATAAAAAATGTTTTAAGTGACGTTTTCATAGGTGCCAAATGTTTGTCTGTTTGAAAATATTAAATAAATGATAAGGGCGACCTGTAAACAATTACAATGAGGACAAAATGCCGGTTGTTTATGGGCTGTTAACCAGTATTAGTTAACATACTGAATTTAAATGCTTTACTCTATTGGTGCTGATTAGGCATTAATAAGTTGCCTATTTAATGCTTTTTATACTGAGGTAGATCACGTAAATTACAGTCATCTTAATCACACAGACATGACACTCATGAAACTAATTAAACTTTTACTTATTGCTACTGCATTTATAAGCAGTTCGATTTTTGCACAGCAACAAGAAGCACCTGATCGACTCCTTGAATCTGTTGCTAATTCATTATTTGCAGACATTGGTAAAGTAAACTCGCAAGGTAATGCAAGCAAGGCAGCAATGTCGAAAATTGTTGAAACGCGTTTAATGCCGCATATTGATGTTAAATTCGTGTCGTTTAAATTACTTGGGAAGCACATTAAAGGTATAGAGCGCGAACAAGCAGTGCGCTTTATTGATGCAGTGGAGCATTATTTAACAGGCACTTACGCTGGTGCATTAATGAAATACACAGGGCAACAGGTTGTATTTGAGCATAACAATGCTAAAAGCGATTCTGAATATGCTACGGTAAATACACAAATTATTGAGCCAAATGCGCCAACTATCGATTTAAGTTTTAAGCTTCGTTTAGGTAAAAATAACGAGTGGAAAGTTTACGATATTGTAGCCGAAGGTATCTCGTTATTAAGTGCTAAACAAAAAGAGATTATCCAACGTATTTCTGAAGTAGGTTTGGAGCAAGTTATTAGCGAATTGAAAAGCAAATAACATGTGTGTCTGGCTCTGATTAAGCCCAACTCCAACCTCAAAAACGGCCAATTACTTATGTACTTGGCCGTTTTTATATTTGTAAGTAAAGGATTGATGTTATTGAGCAACTTTAGGCTCGCAGCTAAATAAAGGTGTGCTAGAATATCGACACTTTGATTAAGCGTGGTGTCAGCTAAAAACTGATATAACTTACCACCCCCAAGCCACACTGGAGTTGTGTTGTTTTAATGGAAAATGTACTGATTTGGCCAAAGGAATACCCATTACTTATTAAAGGACTTGTAGAACAAAACGGTGCCTTTATTTTAGATGCTTTGGAAGCTTGGCCTGCTTGTCGTTCTACAAATGAAGATGATGGTGTATGCACCACCGTGTTGCCGCCTATTTATTATTTAGCATGGTTAACTCCGCTAGAACCATTTGAAGAATGTTATTTTCAACATATTTGCGAATATGACGAAGACGCTCAAGCTTATATTGGTGCGGTTAAAAGCCATTATTACGATAATGAATACACCCCAGAAAGCTTAGTGCTTATGCTATGTCAGCGCCTCGAAAAATATGCAAGTGTTGCCGCGCAAAGCACCATAAAAACACCGTTATCCTTAGTTGATTTATTATTTAGCAAACGCTACTTTACGCTCATTGAGCATGCGTTAAATAATAAAAGTAAACTCTCTGCTGAGGATGCTTTAGCACTTTGGAAGGAAGTTGATTTTAGAGAGCGCTTAAGCGCCTTTATTCCAGAATCAATTGCTGATTTAGATAAGCTTTCTGAACTTGCCAGCGAGAAGGTAGCATCTGGGAAAGACTACTTTACCTTACTAACTCAAGTATCGCCGGATGTTGACTCGGTTGTGCTGCTTGAAAAAGCATTACTTACTCATTTACGTAAAAAAACAGCTAAACAAACTATGGCTATGCGCTTTATTGAGCAAGGCGCAACCGGTGTGCTGGCTGATGAAAACAATAAAACGGCTTTTATGTGGGCAGCTGAAAAAGGTTTTGTAAACGTAGTAGAAACCTTACTCGCAAAGCAAGATAAAAAAGCAGTCGATAACTTAGGAAACACAGCATTACATTACGCTGTACTCGCTAAAAATGAGTCGTTGATGGTGCTTTTAATTAAAGCTGGATACGATTTTAGAGCGCGTAATAAAGAAGGCTTAAGCTGCTACAGGCTCGCGGTAAGTATTAAAGCTAATAACTTAGTTAAATGCTTAGAGCGCGATTTTGGTATTAAAGAGCTTTCCCCAGAAGGGCAGTTTGACCGAATTAAAAAAGTTCACGTGTTGCACGCTGTGGTTACGTTGCTATTTCCATTACAGTTGTTTTTCTTTTTTGATGAAGCAATTACAATTAAAAGTGAATTAACGCTTGGTTTAACCATGATAGCCGTGATTTGTTTTTTCTTTGCGGCCAGTTTAAAACGCTGCGCGTTATATCCGCACATTAAGCACCCGTGGGGTTTGTTTGTACTCAGGGGATTTTCGTTATTAAGCTTAGTGGCTCAAATTGGGCTTGCGAGTATAGTGGCGCTAGCGGCTTTGAGTGATTTGGTTTAGTCACTTTTAAAAAGTTAATAAAAAACGCGCTTAAAGTAATTTAAGCGCGTTTTTTAATTTATGGTGCTTGATTGATATTTAGGCGTTATTTACCGTGCTCGTTTGCGGCTTTTTCTTCAGCAAGCTCTTCTTTAAGTTTACGAATTTTTAACCCCTGTTCTTGTCCGCGATGCCTTGCATAATACGTACAACCAATAAACATAGAAGATGCAAATATAAGTTCTAACAATACCCATATAAGCTCATCAGGAGCAGCCCAAAGCATGGTTAACCCGTGAATAAAGTAAAGCATTACAATAAAGTTAGCCCACGCATAGGTGTAGGTGTTGTCTTTAATTATGCCTCTTAACGGCAGCAATAACGGAATAATAGGCACAAAGATTGATGCTAAGCTTGCATTACCGTTTAAAGGTGGAAGGCAATACATCCACACTGGAATTAAAATTAGCAAGCCGACATAACCAAAGAGTGCGGCGCGCTGAAATTTTATAGTAATAGGCTTTTTAGCTGGGTTGTCAGCGGTATTCATTTAAGTTTTCTCGCAATGTGAGTAAGGCGTTTACCAACGCTTTGGCATATTTTAATTTCGTCTTTACTGAGCGTATTTGAATTACTACTACCTGCCACATGGCTTGCGCCATAAGGTGTGCCACCCGTTTGCGTGGCAAGTAACTCAGGTACATCATACGGTACGCCAAGTAGCATCATACCGTGGTGTAAAAGTGGTAAAGATAAATTAAGTAATGTGGCTTCATTGCCGCCATGCATACTGCTTGATGACGAAAACACACAAGCTGGCTTATCTATTAATTGCCCTTTTAGCCACAAGTCGCTGGTGGTTTCCCAAAAACTTTTAGCTTGAGAGGCCATCATGCCAAATCGTGTGGGCGTGCCAAAGGCAAGGCCATCACAATTTATTAGCTCATCTTTTGAAATAACAATGTCGTGCGGATTTCTAGCTACAAAAGTACGCAGTAAGGCCGTTGCGCCTTGTTGCTCAATGGACTCAGCTATTTCATGAGCCATAGCCTCTACAGAGCCATGGCTTGAGTGGTAAAGCACCACAATGGTTTCGCTCATTATAAAACGCTTAGTACGTTTTCTGGTGGACGACCAATAGCTGCTTTATTGTTATTAACCACAATAGGGCGCTCAATTAGCTTTGGATTTTGTACCATGGCGTCGGTTAGAACTTGCTCGCTGTTTTCATCTTTTAAGTTAAGCGTTTTGTAAGCGTCTTCTTTAGTGCGCATAAGCTGGCGAACTGAATCAAAACCAAGCTGGCTTACAAGTGTTGTAATTTGCTCATGCGAAAGAGGTGTTTTTAAATACTCGACAATACTTGGCTCTACATTGTTATTTTGTAATAGGGCTAGCGTTTCGCGTGATTTAGAACAACGCGGGTTATGATAAATAGTAACAGACATAAAATGTATCCAAAGTGTGAATTGCCTCTATTTTAGGGCAAGCGCTTGCAGACTTAAAGTCTTGCAAGCTCTTTTTGTAAACGTCGGTATTGGGTAAGTAGTGCTTTTAAGCGTTGTTGCTTAACCAGTTCTGTAGGCTCTACAAAGTTAAGTGCTTTTTGTACTTCGTCTGCGGCTTTAATATATGCGCCATATTGCGAGAGTACATCGGCGTTTGCTTCGTGGTAGGCAGCAAGTTTGTCTTGCTTTTTATACGCATCAGCAAGTAATTGTTTACCCAAGTTATGGTTTGGTTTTTCTAGTAAAAAGCTTTTAAGCGTGTTTTCGGCAAGTTCATATTGCTCAGCTTCAAGCGCTGCATTTGCGTAGTTAAGCGTAATAACTTGGTTATTAGGGCGGTATTGATTTAAATCGGCTAAAAACTTAACGGCTTCATCAGGCTTTTTTTGCGCTATTAGTAAATCTGTATGGGTGTCGATATAAAATAAATTTTTAGGATCGTTTTTTAATAACTCATCAAGGATTGGCGCCGCTTCGTCTAACTTATCTTGATCGAGTAAGCTAATAGCTAAACCGTACTTAAGGGCTGTATTACTGTAGTTATTTTCGCGTAGTAGTTTTCTAAATAAGTCTTCAGCTTTTTCTGGTTTGTTATCGTAACGTGCAAGCACGCGGCTTTTGGCTAAATTAAACTCAAGACTTGGGTTTATTTGACGCTTAGGGTATTGCTCGGCGCGTAAACGCACATCTGATACACGGCTTTCAGGCAACGGGTGAGTCAGCAAAAATGCAGGTGGCTTATATTTGTAACGAATTTGTGCGGCGAGCTTTGTTAAAAATTCACTTGATGCGCGTGCATCAAAGCCTGCGTTGTTAAGTGTTTGCATACCAATACGGTCGGCTTCTTGCTCGGCCGAGCGGCTATGCGTTAGTTGGCTAAACGCAGATTGTGTTTGGCTTGCTGAAATAATAGCAATACCTGCATCCGGAGCAACAACGGTTGCTAATATACCGGCGATCATTCCGGCAATTGTCATTGCGCTATTATCTTGTTGTTGTTGAATTCTGCGTGCTAAATGGCGCTGTGTCACGTGAGCAATCTCGTGCCCAAGTACTGATGCAAATTGGCTTTCGTTATCGGCTTGCGCTATTAACCCTGTGTGCACACCTACATGCCCACCATAAAATGCAAAAGCGTTTATTTCTGAGTTATTAATCCAAAAAAACGAAAACGGAAAACGTACATCGTTAGCATTAGCGACTAGCTTTCGGCCAATAGTTGTTAAGTATTCGTCAAGCACGGGGTCGTTTATAACTGGCGATGAGCCGCGTATCTGCATCATCATAACTTCGCCAATGGCTTGTTCTTTTTCAAGTGGCAGTGCTTGTAATGCAGACGTTCCTAAATCAGGAAGCGTAAAGTTAGTTTGTGCCTTTAAAGGCTCGCTCACTAATAAACTAAATGTGAGTGCGGCGCTACATAAAGTGATAAATGCTGATTTTAGCTGCATTTTATTCCTTGTTTATTGGTTCGCCAATGGCAATTTTGGCAATATCTATTTCGTCACTGCTTGCGCGGCTGTCTTTTTCGCACAATTGGTAGAGTTCTTTTATTGTGACTCCATCAAGCTTTACAACGTTCAATTCGCGCTGTAAAAAAGTAATAATTTTATGTACTACTTTATGTGCATGTAAAATAAGTGCTTTATCGGCTTTATCACCGCGTTCAAAATAAAAACCTATAAATTTATGGAGTTGGTTTATTCTTATTAGGTTTTTCATTGAATGTGGGTCCCACACTCTAAATTCCATAAAACGGTTATCTTTAATGTATTGATCAACAATAACATCTTTTGCATAAGGCTGAGCCCATAGCTCAAAACCTCTGTCGGTAAATACTTGGTGCAGTGCTATGCGTGGTTTGTGTTTTGTGTGTATTTCACCAAAGTTATCTTCGTAGCCATCTAGTAAGTCTAAGTTCCAGTTGCGTTTATCGAGTAAGCTTTTTACTGCGTTATCAAATCCGTGTTCTAACACTCCCTCTGATTCACTAACAGAAGACGCAACTAAATGATAAAAAGGCGGTAGCTCCCCCCAATTAATCTGTTTTTTAAACCAATTAATCTCTTTGAGTGTTGGATTACTTGGTAGATGCGCTTTATTATGCGTTCCAGACATTAACTTATCCTTACTGCTAACTATTTCATAAGGATAAACTATTGCATGAATTGTTTTAAGAAAAAGTTACTGCTGTTCATGCTTTATAAGTATATTGACCGACAATATGCGACTTATTATTCATTTACTACGCGAGTAGAGGCGTTATGTTAGAGCGCGATTTAACAAAGTTTAAATGTCCGCAGCAATTTGTGCAGTTTAAACTTGCCCTAAAAAGTGCGCAGTCATCAAAACAGTGCATTAGTTTTAGTATAAATAAAGGCGAAAGTGCGAACGACATAGAACGTTTTTTGCAAAAAAATGCTTACCGTTACAATTTTGATAAACAACGTGGGTTGTTATTAGTGGAGCCATTACATGTTTGAATACGTAAAAGCATGGTACGAAAGGAAGTTCTCGGATCCTCATTCGGTTACCTTATTATTTTTATTATTAGCCTCAGTTGCTTTACTTTACTTTTTTGGTTCGTTAATTGTGCCGGTATTAGTGGCACTGGTAATTGCTTATTTACTTGATTGGCCGGTAGTGCATTTAGAGCGCTTTGGTGTAAAGCGCTTTGGCGCTACAGTTATAGTAATGCTAATTTTTATAAGCATTATGCTGACTCTTATTTTAGTTATTGGCCCAGTGCTTTGGAAACAAACCAGTAACCTAGTGCAAGAAACCCCGCACATGCTAGAGCAAGGTAAGTCGTACTTAATTGCATTACCTGAGCAATACCCAAGTTTAATTAATATTGAACAAGTACAGGCTATTGTGGCAACCGTTGAAGACAAAATAATTGAGTTTGGCCAAGTGGTTTTATCGTTTTCGCTTACGTCATTAAAAGATGTTGTGGCTTGGCTTATCTATTTGGTACTTGTGCCGCTACTTGTGTTTTTTATGCTTAAAGATAAGTTAGAGCTAACAGGTAGCGCCGCTAAACTTATACCACAGCAACGGCGTTTAATTTTGCAGGTTTGGAATGAAATGAATCAGCAAATAATGAACTACATTCGCGGTAAAGTGTTTGAAATTTTAATTGTTGGTGGTGTGTCTTTCATAGCGTTTACTGTTTTAGATTTACGTTATGCAGCGCTTTTAGGTGTGCTAGTTGGCTTTTCGGTATTAATTCCATTTATTGGTGCCGCACTTGTAACGATCCCGGTTGCCGCTGTGGCATTGTTTCAATTTGGCCTTGAAACGCAGTTTTGGACCATTTTAATAATTTACGGGATCATCCAGGCACTCGATGGCAATGTATTAGTGCCGCTGTTGTTTTCGGAAGCGGTTGACTTAAACCCGGTGTTTATAATTGTTGCAGTGTTATTTTTTGGTGGCTTGTGGGGTTTTTGGGGCGTATTTTTTGCCATTCCATTAGCATCGCTTGTAAAAGCGTTAATAAATGCGTGGTCATCAACACATGAAGAAATAACCAAAGAGCTGGCAGAGTAACGCTACAAACAGATTTTTAGCATAAAAAAGAATAGTAAACGCACCTAAGTTGCTAAAGAGTTATTACTCATTACCCATAAATTTATGTACTATTGGGTATAAGATATATTTTTTAGTAATAAAGGTGCGTTTTTTAATGTCTGAGTTTTTATTGCCCGATGAACCACTAAAACAAGTTTACCTTGATGCAAATGCAACGACCCCAGTGTTGCCATGCATTGCCGATGTGGTGTCCCATACTATGCAAATATGTTTTGGTAATCCTTCTAGCCCGCATATTAGTGGTATTCAAGCTAAACACTTATTAGAGCAAACACGCGATAAAGCTCGCACCGTCATTGGTGCTAAAAATGGTGATATTTTGTTTACCTCAGGTGCTACAGAAGGCATTCAAACAGCGGTAGTCTCTACGCTTATCAATGCTAAAAAACACACTATTAAAAACCCAGTATTGCTATATGGTGCTACAGAGCACAAAGCCGTACCAAATACATTAAAACACTGGAATAACGTACTTGAAATAAACGCCCAAGTGCTTGCTATTCCGGTGGATAGTAACGGTATTTTAGATTTAGATTTTATTGCAAAGCATATCAATAACGCATTGATGATCTGCACAATGGCGGTTAATAACGAAACTGGCGTGTATCAAGATTTAGCGGCAATTGAGCAAACAATTCGCAGCCGTAACAACAATGTATCGTGGATGGTTGATTGCGTTCAAGCACTTGGTAAGCAAGCGCTTGCGCTTAGCGATACAACGATAGATTACGCACCGTTTTCTGGGCATAAACTTTATGCACCTAAAGGAATTGGCCTACTTTACATTAAAAGTGGCAGTGCCTATACGCCATTTATAGCCGGTGGCGGGCAAGAAAGCGGTATGCGGTCAGGCACCGAAAACCTGCCAGGTATTGCTGGGTTAAATAAGCTTTTTAGCTTATTACTTGATAAAACCGACGATACTTTTAAATCATTAGATACATTAAATAGCTATCGTAGTGAGTTACACGAAGCATTAAAAAATACATTTGGCGATATAACGTTTAACCATAGTTTTGAGCATTCAGTGCCAACAACATTAAACTTTGCTGTAAACGATTTAACGTCAAAAGAAGTGATTGATTTGTTTGACGCGGCTAGTATTCGTGTCAGTGGGGGGTCTGCGTGTAGTACAGGTGCTGCGCAAAGCTTTGTACTTGATGCAATGGGCGCAAGTAAATGGCAAAGCGAAAATGCAATTAGGCTCTCGTTTGGCCCAGCTGCCACGCAGCAAGATATAACTTATGCTTGTGAGCGTATTCGTGCTTTAAAACAAATACTGCAAGCAAACTGTTTAATCGTGTCTGACAGCACTACACCACAACAAGAAGTGTGCGCACTGGGATTAACTCAATTTAGGCATCAGGGCGCGTGTAGTTGGTTGTATGTGAGCGACGATAAGCACGCAGTTATTATCGACCCAATTATTGAGCTAATTCCTCGATTTGAAAAAATAGCGAATACTCAAAACTTAAAGGTGGCGGCGGTACTTAATACTCATAAGCATCAAGATCGTGAGTCTGCAACACCGCTACTAACGAGTGTATTAGCGCATAGAATTGTAAAGGGTGAGGTTGATGCGCTTGGTTGGCCTGTAAACCTAGCAACAATAACACTAACAAATGACGTGCTTGAAAAAGTAGCGACACCAGGGCACAGCAAAGACAGCGTCAGTTATTTATTAAAAAATAGCGCGGGTGAAACGCGGTACTGTTTTTGTGGCGATTTAATTTTACCTGCGGGGCTTGGCAACACATCGCTTAAAGGGGGCGATGCAAAAGCTATGGCGCAGTCTATTTTAACATTAAGCAAGCAGCTAACTAATAAGAGTATTATTTGTTCAGGGCACGACTATCAACAGTGTTTTGCTATGAACTGGGCTGTACAGCAAAAGCAAACACCTTTATTAAGTGCTTTAAAAAATAACGACATTTCAATTGAAGAGTTTGCATTGCAAAAGCAGCAATACGATGCACTAAAACAAGTTAATAACACTCAGTTATGTGGTTATGTAAACGCGCTGCCAGAAATTGACACGCAACAACTGAGTTTTGAAGATGCAAAAGCAATGCTTAGCACAGATAGCACCTATTTAATTGATACACGAGAACCATACGAACACGGTGCTACCAACGTCGCTCACTTGTTTAACACTCCTAATGCAAGCACATTAAATATACCTCTTAGCAGAATGGCCAATGCGGTATTTGAAGGCCAGCTCAATAAAAACGATACTTACATATTATTGTGCCGAAGCGGAAACCGTTCAAAAATTGCGGCAACTAACTTAATGCAGTTAGGCTACAAAACCGTTTATAACTTAAATGGCGGCTTAGCTTTAAGTAATTAACAGTTGTTATAATAATTAATAAGTCGGCTTTGGGGCCGACTTTTTTTATTTATGCAAGCTTAGTAAATAATTATATAAGCAAAAATTAAGGGACTCGATATTTCATTTTTTAGGTTTAAGCTATATCCGTGCCTTTAAATTAAGGGAAAATTAATTTATAAAATTTTTATGATACCGGTGTCAAAAGCTAAAAATTGCGTTATCATCTGCACCTTAAATTATAAAAACAGCACTTTTTTTGCATTTTTAGTTATACTATTGACGTTTAATTTTAGTATGAAAAAGCAGTAATAAGAGTTTTGCTTTTATAAAAAGCATTTTAAAATCAATTGATTGAAAGAATTAGAGGGTACTTACATGTCTAACCGAACGCAATTAGCAAGTTGGCAAGCATTAGCGCTAAATGCTGCAAAGATGAAACAAACACATCTTAAAACGTTATTTGCACAAGATGACACACGCTTTTCTCAATTTTCGACTCAAATACCAGGCGTATTATTCGATTACTCTAAACAACTTATTGATAACGACGTTTTTGCCAACTTAATGTCACTTGCTAAAGAGTGTGATATTGCTTCATGGCGCGATAAAATGTTCAGCGGCGAAAAAATAAATATTACTGAAGATCGCTCAGTGCTTCACACTGCATTACGTAATCGTGCGCATACACCGTTAGTGGTTGATGGCGAAAACGTAACACAAGCAGTAGATGACGAATTAGCAAAAATTAAAGTATTTGTTGGAAAAGTTCGTAGTGGCCAGTGGTTAGGTTACACAGGTAAAGCAGTAAAAGACGTGGTAAGTATTGGCGTTGGCGGCTCAAACTTGGGTCCTCAAATGGCAACAGAGGCGCTAAAAGCGCTTGCTGACGATACTCTAAACGTACATTACGTATCAAACGCAGATGGCGTACAAATTTCATCGGTATTAAAGGCAATTGATCCTGAAACAACATTATTTGTTATTTCGTCAAAAACATTTACTACCTCAGAAACCATGACAAACGCTAAAACAGCCGTTGATTGGTTTTTACAAACAGCAAAAGATGACAGCACTATTGCTAAGCATTTTGTTGCGGTAAGTACTAATTTAGAAAAAACAGCCGCTTTTGGTATCGCGGATGAAAACGTATTCACTATGTGGGATTGGGTAGGTGGTCGCTTTTCACTTTGGAGTGCGATAGGCTTACCCATTGCTTTATATTTAGGTTATGACGCTTTTGAAGCCATTTTAGAAGGTGCTTTTGAAGTAGACGAGCACTTTAAATCTGCGCCGTTTGAGCAAAATATACCATTAATTATGGCGTTGCTTAGTGTATGGAATACCAGCTTTTTGGGCTATACAGCGCAAGCTATTTTACCGTACGACCAAGCACTGCACATGTTGCCTGCGTATTTACAGCAAGGCGAAATGGAAAGTAACGGTAAACACGTTAACTTTGCAGGCGAAACGGTACCTTATACTACAGTTCCAATTATTTGGGGCATGACGGGTATTAATGGTCAGCATGCATTTTATCAGTGTTTACACCAAGGTAATGTAATTGTACCTGCTGATTTTATTGCATCAGTTAAACCACAAGTGAATGTTGATAAGCATCACGATATTTTATTATCAAACTTCTTTGCACAAACAGAAGCGATGATGAGTGGTGTAGATGCAAAACAAGTTACAGCAGATTTAACCGCTAAGGGTAAATCGCAAGCGCAAATTGATGAATTATTAAATCATAAAATTCATAAGGGTAATCGCCCAACTACGTCTATGCTGTTAGACACTGTAGATGCAAAAGCAGTGGGTAGATTAATAGCTCTGTATGAGCACAAGATATTTTGCCAAGGCATAATTTTAGAAATTTGTTCGTTTGATCAATGGGGTGTTGAACTAGGTAAAGGTTTAGCATCTAAAATTGAAAGTGAGCTTACCGATGATAGCGTTAAGCACGCACACGATAGCTCAACAAACGGATTAATGGCGTACTACAAACAACACCGTACGCAGTAACAATTTAGCTTATTGAAAAATAAGCAAACCGAGTACCTTTGAACGGGTAGCGCTGGAGTTCTTAGGGTCTGTATTTTTGTGAGAGGAAATACAGGACCCCTAAGGCTCATTTAACAAGCGCAAATTAAAATAATAAAAAGTCCGTACAACACAACAATTCAGCAGGCTATTATACAATCACGCTATAAGAGCCACCTAATCTAGCAATAAATAGGCATACCCGCGCAGACAAATGCATTGGGTATCACAACGTAGAGAGTAACTATGCTTAATCCTTTTGATATTATAATTTTTGGGGGCGGTGGTGACCTTGCGTTACGCAAATTGCTACCTGCAATGTACAGAGCATATCAAGAAGGTAACTTACCTGAAGGCTCACGTATCCTACCAACAGTTCGTGAAGAAGCTAAACGTGCTGAATACGTAGAAACAGCGCATAAAGCACTACAAGAATTTTTAAGCAAAGGCGAATTTAACGCTAAAGACTGGAAAGCATTTTCTACATTTTTAGTGCCAGTAGTCAGTAACGTAACTGAAGCAGACGATAACTGGGACGTTCTAAAAGGTATTTTAGATGAGCACGATAGCACTAAATCTCGCGTATTTTACTTATCACTTCCGCCTGCTGTATACGGCACATGTTGTGAAATCTTATCAACTAAAGGCTTAATTACACCAACGTCTCGTGTCGTTGTTGAAAAGCCAATTGGTTACTGCGGCGATTCAGCTGAAGCTATTAATGGTAAAATTGCAGAGTTTTTTGACGAAGAACAAATCTTCCGTATTGACCATTACTTAGGTAAAGAAACGGTTCAAAATTTAATGGCATTACGCTTCTCAAACTCATTGTTTGAAAATATGTGGGATGCTAAATCTATTGATAATATTCAAATTAGTTTATCTGAAACTGTAGGCCTTGAAAGCCGTGCTGGTTTTTACGATAAAGCCGGTGCATTGCGTGACATGGTACAAAACCACTTGTTACAGCTACTTTGTTTAGTCGCAATGGAATCGCCTAATAAGCTTAACGCTAATAGTATTCGTAACGAAAAACTAAAAGTGTTAGAAGCACTTCGTCCGCTATTAGATGGCGATGTTGATAGCAATATTGTACGCGGTCAATACGTTCCGGGCGACCTAAACGGTAAAATTGTACCGGGTTACTTAGAAGAGCTAAATGAAGGTTCAAGTAAAACAGAAACCTTTGTTGCTATTCGTGCTCACATTGATAACTGGCGTTGGGCTGGTGTTCCTTTTTACCTTCGTACAGGTAAACGTATGGCTAAACGCTGTGCTGAGATTGTGGTTGAATACAAAAAAGTATCTCACAATATTTACGAAGATAACGTAGGTAATATTGAGCCAAACCGCCTTGTTATTCGCTTGCAACCTGAAGAGACGATTCAATTAACGCTTATGTCTAAGCGCCTTGATAATCTTGAAATGCAACTAGAGCCGGTAACAATGAACATTGAGCTTTCTCAAGCTTACAGTAATGGTTTCCACTCAGATGCATACAAGCGTTTAATGCTTGATGCGGCTGCAAATAACCCGTCGTTATTTATTCACCGAGATGAAGTTCGTCAAGCCTGGAAGTGGATTGATCCAATTATCGATCGCTGGCAAGACAAAGGCAAACCTGCGCTTTACCGTGCTGGTAGCTGGGGTCCTGATGATGCTGATGAATTATTGGCTGAAAACAACCATGTATGGTTTAACACCGGCGATAAGGTATAAGTTATGGCAACTATTGTTGAAAAGTTTTTTGATAATAAAGACGCGTTAACGGCTGAGTTATCAGCAACACTTGAGCAATCATTACGTGATGGTATTAAAAATGATGGCCGTGCAGTGCTCATGGTTTCTGGCGGTTCGTCGCCTGCACCTGCGTATAAGCATTTATCGACTCTTGATTTAGATTGGCAAAACGTTGATGTTGCCATGGTTGATGAGCGCTGGGTTGAGTCAAGCCATGAAAAAAGTAACGAAGCGTTTATTAATAGCACGTTACTTCAAAACTACGGCAGTGCAGCAAACTTCATTACAATGAAAAACGATGCCGCTACTGCAAAAGAGGGCACACAAGTATGTGAAGCCGCCTATAGTGCTTTAAAAGCGCCATACGATGTAACTATATTAGGTATGGGCCCTGATGGTCACACTGCGTCTTTATTTCCACACGCAGAAGGTTTAGAGCACGGTTTAATAACTGAGCAAACAGTATGTGCAATTAACGCAATACAAAGTGACGTAACCGGTAGTATTACCGAGCGTATGACTCTTACGTTAAATGCAATAGCAAATTCTAAAGTGGTTAAGCTACTGATAAGCGGTGAAGAAAAACTCGCTGTTTATAAGCAAGCAAAAGCAGGGGGGGAGGTAAATGATATGCCTCTTCGCGCTGTACTTAACCACCCAAGCATTAATATTGAGGTATATTGGGCACCTTAATTTAAGTGCTTTAAACTACCCAGGAAAGGCAGCTTATTTAAGCTGCCTTTTTATTTGCCTAAATTTAATACAGCGCAAAGCATAAACTGCCATATTACTGTTAACCAATGTTAATGGCTTTACTTTTGGTGTATAAAAAACGCTCGTTCAGTGTGTTGTTTTTAATCGTATTTTATAAGTTTTTGCTGTACGTTTTTTAGCAACGCACAGATTTAGTTATATTTTATTTTTTCATGACGGTTGTCATAAAAGTTTCCCTTCCTTTTTTACTTCAAAAGCATTAGCCTAAAGGCATTAACAATGAAACATATAAATTAAAAATAACGGAGCAGTAACATGGCGGAGCAACAAGTACAGCCTTTACACAACGAAAAACATGCCAACACTAAAATTCAAAACGGCATCAACGTAGAATTTATGAAAACTCAACATTTAGTGCCTGTAGTTGCACATGAGTTTGCACGCGTAGCAAATGAGTTCCCTATGTCATTCGTTAAAAATAACGAAGCTGGCACTTTTCAAGCCGTTGCTATGTTTGGCCTAGAGCCAGGCGAAAACCTTTTTGTAGAAGACGGTAAATGGACTGCAGCATTTGCACCAATGGCGTCTACTCGTTACCCACTAGGCTTAGTTAAACACCCAGATCAAGATCAATACGGTATCGTAATTGACGAAGCAAGCTCACTGGTTGGTGAAGAAGAGGGTAATGCTTTATTTGAAAATGGTGAAGAAACTGATTACCTAAAACGTCGTAAAGAAGCGCTAGTATCGTTTATTGAGTTTTCTCAAGTAACTGAAGCGTTCACTAAATTCCTTGCTGACAAAGAACTACTAATAGCGCAAACGCTAACAGTAGATATTAAAGGCGAGAAAAAAGACATCAACGGTATTTACCTTATCGACGAGAAAAAGCTAAACGAGTTAAGCGATGCTGACTTCTTAGAGCTTCGTAAGCGCGGTTACCTAGCACCTATCTACTCTTTCTTAACGTCTACTCACCAAGTAGCACGTTTAGCGCGTTTAAAAGCTAAACAAGCTTAATTATACCAATTGCATTAAATTAGTGATCTATTATAGCGATAAGAAAATGGCTCAATAACAAGGCTAAAATTATGATACATAGTTGTTCTATATAAATAATTTTCAACGTAGTTAGTGAGCTATTTAATGCGCTAGAATGACCATGTTTTTAATAAAATTGGTATTACAAACACGTTAAATTTTAAAAAGCGCCTTAAGGCGCTTTTTTTATGCCATTAAACGTACATTAGTTGAAATCTTCGTTGTAACCATTCACATTGTTTTTAACACTTAATACAAAAAGAGATCACCATGAAAAAAACATTAGTATTATCAATTATAGCCAGTGCGTGTTTAACGCTAAGTAATAGCGCTTTGAGCGAGCAAGCGCCATTTGCTATTGCGATTCATGGTGGTGCGGGGACAATTGAAAAAGCAAAATTTACGCCCTCGCAAGAAAAAGCCTACAGAGCTAAATTAAGTGAAGCAGTAGAAGCCGGTTATGCGGTACTTGAAAAGGGCGGTGAGAGCTTAGATGCAATAACCACTGCGATACAAGTACTCGAGCAATCACCTTATTTTAATGCAGGGCGAGGCGCTGTTTATACTTACGATGGTAGCCACGAACTAGATGCGTCAATAATGGATGGACGAAACCGTGAAGCGGGCGCTGTTGCGGGTATTAAGCACATAGAGAGTCCGATTCAGTTAGCGCGTTTAGTAATGGATAACTCAGTACATGTAATGCTTAGCGGTCAAGGTGCTGAAGAATTTGCTAAAGAGCAGGGTATTGAGCTTATCGAAAATAATATATTTGATACCGAGCACCGCTATGAGGCACTTTTAAAAGCCAAACAAAAACTAGATAAAGCCAAGGCAACTAGCAAAAATTACCAAGCGGCACATAAAGCACTTCCTACTGAATATAAAATGGGCACTGTTGGCGCTGTTGCACTTGATAAAAATGGTAATTTAGCTGCGGGAACATCTACGGGCGGCATGACAGCTAAACGCTTTGGCCGTATAGGTGATGCCCCCGTAATTGGTGCAGGTACATTTGCTGAAAACGAGTCGTGTGCAGTATCGGCAACGGGGCATGGGGAATACTTTATTCGATACAACGTAGCGAGTGATATCTGTGCGCGGGTTAAATACCAAAATAAAACCATTGCACAAGCAGGTGATGAAGTTATTAATCAAGTGCTTGCACCCATAGGTGGTACGGGAGGAGTAATTATTGTAGATGCGAAAGGCAATATTAGTTTGCCATTTAATACCTCAGGTATGTATCGCGCCAGTAAATCGAACACCCAAGCAACTTACGTGGGTATTTTTAACGACGAATAGCTTATTAAGTCTATAGTTATGCACTTTGTAGCATTAACCCAGCGCGTTTAGTTTGATACAATTAACGCTCTTTTATTAATTTTATAAGGTGTGCGGGTGGTAAACCTAGGTCAGTTGTTTGGCGAGCTAAAAACGTGCTTAAAAAAAGATCAATTTATTTTTAAAAAGCGCCTACACGGCGTAAAAAAAATAAGTGATGAAAACAAACAAGCCAATGCCATTGAAAAAATAGCGGCCGATATTACCCGTAGCCAAGAAAACCGCGAAAAACGTCTTGCTGGTTTGCCTAAAGTGACTTACCCAGAGCAATTACCAGTAAGTCAGAAAAAGGATGTAATTAAAGACGCCATAGCAAACAACCAAGTTGTTATTATTGCTGGTGAAACCGGTTCAGGTAAAACAACACAAATACCAAAAATGTGTTTGGAGCTTGGCCGTGGGGTTGATGGCTTTATTGGTCATACTCAACCAAGGCGTTTAGCTGCTCGAAGTGTTGCTAATCGAATTGCTGAGGAGATGAAATGCGAACTTGGCCAACAAGTTGGTTTTAAAATTCGTTTTAGCGATCAGGTTTCTAACAACACCTATGTAAAACTGATGACCGACGGTATTTTGCTTGCTGAAATACAACAAGACCGTTTTTTAAATCAATACGACACCATTATTATTGATGAAGCGCATGAGCGCAGTTTAAACATCGACTTTATTTTAGGGTATTTAAAAAACTTACTGCCAAAACGCCCTGATTTAAAAGTTATTATTACTTCTGCAACCATCGATCCTGAGCGCTTTTCAAAGCACTTTAATGATGCGCCTATTATTGAAGTATCTGGTCGTACTTTCCCTGTTGATGTGCGTTATAACCCAATCTCTGATATTAAAAAAGATGACATGGAAGCCGAGGGCGATCAGCTGCAAGGTATTTTTGATGCGGTTGATGAACTTTGCGCAGAAGGCCCCGGTGACATACTCATATTTTTAAACGGTGAGCGTGAAATACGTGATACCGCCGATGCGCTTAGTAAGCGCAATTTAAAACACACCGATGTTTTACCGCTTTATTCGCGTTTGTCTAACGCTGAACAAAACCGTATTTTTGCACCGCATTCACGCCGTCATATTATTTTAGCCACTAACGTTGCCGAAACTTCGTTAACCGTGCCGGGTATTCGTTATGTAATAGACCCAGGTACTGCGCGAATTAGCCGTTATAGCTACCGTACTAAAGTACAGCGCTTACCTATTGAACCAGTTTCACAAGCGAGTGCAAATCAGCGTATGGGTCGTTGTGGACGTGTTGAGGCAGGTATTTGTATTCGTTTGTACTCTGAGGATGATTTTTTATCGCGCCCAGAGTTTACCGACCCTGAAATACTTCGTACTAATCTAGCGTCTGTTATTTTGCAAATGTTAGCACTTGGTCTCGGTGATATGAGCGAATTCCCATTTGTTCAAGCACCCGATAGCCGTAATATCAACGATGGTTTAACGCTACTTGAAGAGCTACAAGCGATAAAACCTGCAAAAAATCGTGATAAAACGAGTCTCACACAATCTGGTCGAGAGCTCAGCCGCTTACCCGTGGACCCTCGTTTAGCAAAAATGGTACTGACCGCGCATAAGCTTGGTGCACTTCGCGAAGTGATAATTATTGTTGCGGCGTTATCTATACAAGATCCTCGAGAACGCCCACAAGAAAAACGCGCAGCAGCAAATGAGAAACATGGCCGCTTTGACGATCCAGATTCTGACTTTATTGCATTTTTAAACCTGTGGAATTACCTAGAAGCGCAGCAAAGCGAGCTGACCAATAGTCAATTTAGAAAGTTATGCCAAAAAGACTTTTTAGCCTATATGCGTCTTCGTGAGTGGCAGGACATTGTTTATCAAATTAGCACTGTATGTAACGAAATGGGCATGAAAGCAACCAGCCAAGCGGCTGATGGCGAGTTAGTGCATAAAGCGTTATTAAGCGGTATGTTAAGCCATATTGGTTTTAAAGACGAAAAACAAATTTACAAAGGCGCGCGTAATAGCCAGTTTCATATCTTTCCGGGCTCGGGTTTATTTAAAAAGAGTCCTAAATGGATGATGTCGGCAGAACTTGTAGAAACCAGTAAATTATACGCGCGTATTAATGCAAAAATAGACATTAATTGGGTAGAGCCACTTGCTCAGCACTTAGTTAAGCGAAGTTATACAGAGCCACATTGGGAGAAAAAGCCAGGTGCGGTTATCGCGTTTGAGCAGCAAACTCTTTATGGTTTATTAGTTGTTAATAAACGCCGCTGTGTTTATAGCAATATAGACTCTAAAGTGAGTCGTGAGCTATTTATACGTACTGCACTTGTTGAGCAAGAGCTGGGTTTAAATGAGCAGTTTTTAGCATTTAACCGTGAGCTGATAGAAGACATACAAGTACTTGAGCATAAATCTCGACGCCGTGACATTTTAGTTGATGAGCAAACTCTGTATGAGTTTTACGATAAAAAAATACCGAAAGAAATCAATAACCGTGCGGCGTTTTTAAAGTGGTATAAAACTCAAAAACAGCAAAATAAACACTACTTACATATGAGCCGTGAAGAGCTTATGCAGCACGGTGCAAGTAACATTACTGAGTTTGATTACCCTGATACATGGCAACAAGACAACATTATTTTACCGCTTACTTATCATTTTGACCCGGGCCAAGCCGTTGATGGTGTTGCAGTGCAAATACCTGTTGCGCTATTAAACCAAGTACAAGAGAGTGGCTTTGATTGGCATATACCCGCTTTTAGACACGAATTAATTAGCGGTTTAATTAAATCCCTTCCTAAATCGCTGCGTCGTAATTTTGTACCTGCACCTAATTATGCTGATGCAGTGCTTGCGGCAATCGAGCCACTACAAGGCAGCCTAATAGAGGCGCTTACTACCCGATTACTCAGAATGACGGGCGTAAGAGTAGATGCTGATGCGTGGGACTTAAGCGCACTTGCTGCGCACTTACGATTGCAGTTTGAAGTGCGCGATGAGCACGACAAGCTACTTGCGCGTGGTCTTGATTTAGCCAAACTAAAAGCGCAGCTGCAAGGTAAAGTAACCGATACCCTATCAAAAGTAGCTGACAAAGGTATTGAAAAAACAGACTTAACGAAATGGGATTTTGGCAAGTTACCCGCCTCGTACGTTAAAAAGCAAGGCCAATACGAGATAAAAGCATACCCAGCGCTGGTGGATAAAAAATCAGCTGCTGCAGTTGAGTTATTTGATAGTGAAGTAAAAGCGCAACAGGCTCATCAAAAAGGCCTGCGCCGGTTAGTTTTATTAAACGTGCCTTCGCCAATTAAGTATTTACAACAAAACTTACCCAATAAAGCCAAACTTGGTTTGTACTTTAATCCATTTGGTAAAATTGCAGATTTAATTGATGACTGTATTGCCGCAGGGGTTGATAGCTTGCTTGTTAAGCATGGCGATATACGTGACGAACAAGCGTTTGAAGCGGTAAAAGAACAAATACGCGGTGAGCTCGGTGATACAGTGGTATTAATTGCCACACAAGTAGAGCAAGTATTGAGTATTGCACATAGCCTTCATAAAAAAATGAAAGGCCGTGTAGATTTAACGATGATCACAGCGCACGGTGATATTAAATCTCAGCTTGAGTCGCTTATTTTTAAAGGATTTGTAAGTGCTCATGGCGCAGACAAAATAACAGACTTAATACGGTATTTAAAAGCGATTCAAAAGCGTTTAGAAAAACTTCCGGTAGATCCTAACAGAGATCGCTTATGTGTTTTAGAACTAGAAAAAGTAGCTCAAGAATACAAAAAGTTAGTAAATAAAACACCTAAAGGGCTGCCAATACCTGATGAGGTAACGGCTATCTTTTGGATGCAACAAGAGTTACGGGTCTCGTTGTTTGCACAAACGCTAGGCACGCCTTACCCAATATCTGCGAAGCGGGTTATAAATGCGATAAAAGAGATAGAATAAAACTTGCATTTTCTATTAAGCTTAGTACCTTAATAGAGGGATTTATTTTTGTTTTGAGAAGGAAGCGACATAGTTATGTCCTCATCGGTTGAACATAAAACAAAGCGATTATTAGTGGTAGATGACGAGTATTTCAATTATGAAATGCTTAAAACAGCACTGAGTTCGAAATTTGACGTAAGCTACGCAGATTCAGGGCAAAGCTGTCTTGCATCAGCTATTGCTAATCCGCCAGATATAATTTTGCTAGATGTATGTATGCCAGGCCTTGATGGCTATGATACTTGTCGAATGCTTAAGCACACACCTGAGACAAAAAATATTCCTGTTGTTATGGTATCGGGCCTTGAGTCCCCATCTGAAAAACAAGCTGGCTTTGATGCTGGCTGCGACGCGTATGTTGTAAAGCCGTTTTCAATGGGTGCTTTGTTGGAAGAAATTAACACGGTTGTTTAGAGGTAACCTATGTTTACTGACGATAAGCGAGATTTTAGACGTATGCAGGTCAACACGCCTGCAAATTTAACTACTATAGAGCCTATAGCAGGATTAAATTATACCGCAGAGTGTGTAGATTTGAGTGCAACGGGGTTATCGCTACATTTAGATGACTTGCTTGAGTTAGACACTTTACTACAAGTAAATATTGAATCTCCCCATCCTAGTATTGCTTCGCTTAATGCCACTGCAAAAGTTATTCGCGCCAGTAAGGAAGATGATGGCACGATTACTGCCGGTTTGAAGATTGTTCAGTTTAATTAACTAAACTGGGCGCCTAAACAAAAAACGTTAGTGGATTTAAGTAATCCACTAACGCTGTTTTAAAGCGGTATTTAATACACCTTACAAATTAAGCCTTTTAAGTAAAAGCCTTCAGGGTAACTACCAGCGATAGGGTGGTCGGCTGCTTGATTTAATCGCTCCATAATTAATAGCTCCTTTCCTGCATCAAGCGCTGCGTCAGCCACTACCTTTTGAAACAAATTCTGCTCCATTAAGCCCGAGCACGAGAACGTTAATAACGTGCCGCCCGGTTTTAATATTTGCATAGCAATCATGTTTATATCTTTATAACCACGGCACGCACCGGTTAGCTGCGCTTTGTTGTCTGCAAATTTTGGCGGATCCATCACAATAGTATCAAACTGCTTGCCTTCATCGCGGTATTGGCGCAATAGCTTAAATACATCTTGTTTCACAAAGTCGACTTTATTTAAGTCTAAATTGTTATGTTCTACATTACGCTTTGCTGTATCAAGCGCTGGCTGAGATACATCAACATTTGTAACGTGAGTACAGCCACCACGTAGCGCGTATAACGAAAATGTACCTGTGTAGCTAAAACAGTTAAGCACGGTTTTATCTTTTGAAAAACGCTCAAGGGCGGCACGGCTATCGCGTTGATCTAAATAAAAACCGGTTTTATGACCTTCGATAATATCAACTTCAAGTTTTAAACCGTTTTCTTCAATAAGTACGGGCTCTTTAGGCTCGCTGCCCCAAAGTACGCCTTTGATTGGCTCAAGGCCTTCTTTGGTACGTACATCTACATCTGAGCGCTCATAAATACTAGCGCCTGGGAAAATAGCCATAAGTGCCCCGACTATTTCACCTTTATGGCGCTCAGCTCCTGCGCTAAGTAATTGGCATACTAATACGTTATCAAACTTATCTATAGTTACACCTGGTAAATAGTCAGACTCTGCGGCACACAACCTAAAACCTGTTAAACCGCCTTCAGAAATAACGTGTTCGCGTGCATCAAGTGCTCTGCGTAAGCGGCGTTCAAAAAAGTGTTGGTCGATTACTTCTTTTTCGTCAAAACTCCATACACGCGCTCTTATTTGAGAGTGAGGGCTATAAGCTGCGGTTGCTAAAAACTTACCTTCATTATCGTGAATAGTAACTGTGTCGCCTAGACCCGGTTTACCTTTAATTTTTTTGATGGCTTTTGAAAATAACCAAGGGTGCTTTCTTTTTAATGATTTTTCGCGACCAGCTTGTAGGTAAACGGCAGATGACATAAGGCTTCTCAGTAGTAATAAATAAGCGCTGTATTTTAGTCAAGCAGGGCTCAACATACAATGAATGTTTTGCAAGGGGGGCATAAAGCACGGTAAAGTACGGATAAATCAGATATTAATTAGTTTTTGGAATGTTAACGTGCCCGATGTAGCTTTAAGCCCCGATTTAGAAATACTTAATTCAAAATGTAGGACGTTTATAACATCATTAATTCATGCTGATGTTGCTCACGATATTACACATATTGAACGGGTTGTGCGTGTTGCTGTGCAGCTATGTAATGCCGAACAGGCAAATATGCACGTTGTGTTACCTGCAGCTTGGATGCACGATTGCGTGGCAGTTGCTAAAAATCATCCGGATCGCGCAAAAGCCTCTACAATGGCTGCCGATAAGGCGATTGAGTTTTTAAAATCAATTAATTATGACGAGTCGCTGTTTGATGAGATTCACCATGCTATTGCGGCGCATAGCTTCAGTGCAAATATAAAAATTAAGACAGTTGAGGCACAAATAGTACAAGATGCCGACAGAATGGATGCATTGGGTGCTATTGGAGTGAGCCGATGTATGAAAGTAGGCGGCTCGATTAACCGATTACTGTATAACCCAAATGATCCTTTTTGTATTGAACGTGAAGCCGATGATAAAAAATATACGCTTGATCACTTTTTTATAAAACTACTGCATATTGCAGAAAGTATGAACACACCTTCTGCAAAAGCCGAGGCACAAAGGCGTACACAATACATGCATGCTTTTTTAGAGCAATTAAAGTCTGAGGTAGGCCAATAACATGGCTACACCTCTACTTGAAGGGATTGATCATTGCCATTTAAATGTAAATAATTTACAAGCAGCAATAAAATGGTATGAACATGTACTAGGCTTTTATGTTGTACCAGAGCTGGCGTTTTGGAATGAAGATGGCAAAGGGCCCTTAACGCTCGAAGATGAAAACAAAACCGCGCGTTTAGCATTGTTTGAACGAGAGGGGGACAGCAAAGGTATTGCGTTTGCAGCTACGGGTGAGCAATTTGTAATGTGGTTGAAGCATTTAGAGCAATTAAAGATAAAAACGGTACTGGCTGACCACGGTGTTACTTTTTCGATGTATTTTAAAGACGACAGTAATAATAGCCATGAAATTACCTCTCATGACTATAAGTATATCAAGCGTATTTATAAAAATGTTGAGTTAGGCTCTCATACTGCTAAGGCTAATTAAACTAACTCTTGGTTTGCCTCTTTAATGGCAATAATATCATCGAGCTTTTCAATAAATAAATTGATCAAATTAGGATCGAAGTGACTGCCAGCTTGGGACTGCAAATGCTCAACAGTTTCTTCTACGCTCCATGCTTCTTTATAAGGGCGCTTTGATGTAAGGGCGTCAAATACATCTGCGATTGCTACAATACGCCCTTCAACTGATATTTCCTCTCCCTTTATCCCATTAGGGTAACCTGTTCCATCCCATTTTTCGTGGTGCTCTATAGCAAGGGTGTGCGCGAGTTGTAAAAGTGGAGATGACGAATTGGCAAGAATTTGTGCACCTATTACAGCATGCTGCTTCATGTGGTCAAACTCATCGCTAGTTAAACGCCCAGGCTTTAATAAAATAGCGTCGGGTATGCCAATTTTACCTACATCATGCATAGGGGCTGCTTGGCGTAACAGTTCGGCCTCAGACTCGTCCATACCTAATGCTAAAGCAAGTACTTTACTGTACTGGCTCATACGGGCGATATGCTCGCCGGTATCTGTGTCTTTGTACTCTGCAGCACGGCCTAGGCGATGAACTAAATCAATATGTGCTTGTTTAAGCTGCTCAGCTTGAACGAGTGATAAATGTGTTTTAACGCGGGCTCTTACAATTGCGGGGCTTATAGGTTTTGTTATGTAATCTACAGCGCCTAATTCAAAACCTTTAAACTCATCACTTTCATCGCCAAGAGCAGTTACAAAAATAATAGGGATGTGTGATGTTTTTGGGTTTGCTTTAACTTTTTGACATACTTCAAAACCATTCATATCTGGCATCATAATATCGAGCAATATGAGTTTAGGGAGTTCTTTTTCAAGTAAAGCGAGCGCAGCATCGCCAGATTTAGCAAACGACATTCTGTACTGATTACCTAACACTTCACGCATTACTTTTAGATTTGCAGGTTCATCGTCAACAATTAATATACGAGGCCTATCTGTAGAAAAATCCATTAATTAAATACTCATTTTTATGTTAGGTTTTTAAGTAAGTTTTCAAGCATTGTTTGTGCACTATCAAAATCAAAATCGTCAAATGCATCAACGATTTCATTAACTTCATCTTGCAAGTTTGCCGATACGTTACGTTGTAGTTTGGCCAGCAGATCATCATTTAGTTCAGCATTTTGTGCATCTTGGCTCAATGTTTTACACAAAGTTTCTATTTCAGCGGTGCTGAGTGTATTTTCATCTGTGTTGCTTTGAGGTTTTTCAGGCTCTGGGCAATCGTTATTATCAAGCAGCTTAGAAATAACAGCGAGTTCATTTTTAATATTTTCGAGGGTACTAATTAGTAGCTCATCAGTTTGTTGTTGCTCTAGGGACGCTAATAACTTCATTAAAGTTGTTAAACCTAAATTACCTGCAACCCCTTTAAGTGTGTGTATCAGGCTGTGTACATCTTTTATATTTGATAGCTTCTCGGTGAACAGCACTTCAAAACGTTTATTGTTATCGTTAATAAATTTCTTAATTTCAGTAAGTTGTTTACACTTTGAACCCCAAAGCGTTAAACCTTTGTCAAAATCAATGTGTTGAGATTCAGGATCATTTTGTGAAATTACCATTTCTTTTGCTATACCCAAGCCAAGCACTTGGGCTATTTCTTGATTTAGCTGATTTATGTCAACTGGCTTATTAGCAAAGCCATTCATACCTGCTTTTTTAGCCGTTAATTTATCTTGCTGTAACACACTGGCTGTAAGCGCAATAATAGGGGTATATTTTAGCTGCCTTTGCTTTTCAATTATTCTAATTTTTTGTGTTGCTTGAATGCCATCACACTCAGGCATATGTATATCCATTAATATTACATCAAAATCTTGCTGCTCGAATACTTCAACCGCTTCAAGGCCATTAGATGCTTTGGTAACGAGGTGTTGATCGCGCGATAGTAATATTGAAAGTAGCTCTGTATTTTGCTCTATATCGTCTACAACAAGCACTCTTAGTGCAGGTAGTTGTGTATGCAGGCCATCAAAAAAGTCTATTTTAGTTTCATCACCTACGTTCAGTGGTAGCGAAAAGTAAAAACATGTTCCTTTACCTAACTCACTTACAAGGTTAATACTGCCGCCCATAAGCTCAACTAATTGTTTGCTTATTGTTGTTCCAAGCCCCGTGCCTCCAAATCGGCGTGTTGTGGTTCCATCGGCTTGCTCAAAAGGCTGAAAAACGGCTTGAACACGATCTTTTGCTATACCGATACCCGTGTCTTGAACTTCAAAAAATAAATGCTGATTTTGTGTTGTTCCAACCGTAACGGTTACAGAGCCTTTTTCTGTAAATTTAATAGCGTTGCCAATCAAATTAGTGAGTACCTGCCTCAATCGATCGGGGTCGCCGTAATAAGTGCTACTTACAGAGTCTTTTATCTTAAGCGTTAAGTTTAAATCTTTCTTTTTAGCCTCAAGCCAAAAGGTAGAAATAATACTGTCTATGACAGGCTTTAAACTAAAATGCACAGGCTCTATGGTTAGTTTTCCGCGTTCTAATTTAGCAGAATCTAAAATTTCGTTTAGTAATCTGAGTAATGAGCGGGCAGCATTATTTACTGTTACTAAATGCTTTTGCTGCTCTTGATCTAGCGGCGTATCCATTAATAAGTCACTAAAGCCTATTATTGAATTCATAGGCGTTCTAATTTCATGGCTCATATTAGCCATAAAAGACTGCTTAGCATGAGCTGCTTCTTCAGCTTTAAATTTAGCTTGTTCTAGGTTTTCTTCATACTCTTTGCGCTCAGTGATATCGACCAATACACCATCAATCCATTGTGGTTTATTATTTTTATCAAACGTAAAACTGCCTTTATCCAGTAGCCATAAAATCTTACCGTTACGGTGACGAATTCTATATTCAACAGAATATTGATGTTTTTCTTCTATTGCTTTTGTTACTGCTTCAACAATAGGTTGTTGGTCAGCTTTTAATATTAAGTCATTAAACTCAATACAGTGCTCAGTAAATTCATTAGGGTTATAGCCCGTAAGCTCACTTATATTTGGGCTAACAAATAACATAGTCCAGTTATCATCAAATCTGCACCTAAACGCTACTCCCGGCATGTTATCCATTAATGAACGGTATTTTTGCTCTTTTTCTTCTAAGCTTTTTTGTAAGGCGCGCTGCTCAGTTAAGTCGGTAATAAAGCCAACGTAAAGCGGGTTGTGACCTGGCTGGTTTACCTCGCCAATACCTAAACGAATAGGGAATACCTGTCCGTTCATATGCTTTGCATATACATCTCTATTAACACCAATTACTTTACCTAAATCGACATTATGCGCGTTTGATAGGTAGTCGTCGTGGTGCTTTGCAATATTGTCGTCCATCAACATTTTAACGTTTTTGCCTTGGACTTGATTTTCTCGCCAGCCAAAAATTTTACTGGCTGACTCATTAAAACTTAAAATAATACCGGCATGGTCAATAGTAACAATGCCATCAATAGCAGTACCTAAAATTGCATTTAATCGCGATTCATCTGCTGATTTTTCTTCAAGTAACATGCGATAGCGAACCATCCCATTGATCACACCAACCACGCTTGTAATAGCTATAGTTGCAGTGGCTACGGCAATAGCAATAAAAGTTAATCCCGCGCTTGCGTTAGCATCGTCGTATATGAGTGGGGATGTTGCTACAAATCGGGTGGCTGCCATTCCCATATAATGCATCCCCGCTACTGCAAAGCCTAAAATAATAGCGCTAACTAAATTATTTTGAAGAGAAGATAACGAAGGGAATACGCGTTCAAGGTTAAAGCGGCTGTACAAAGCGATAAAAGAAAGGCCTACAGCAACAATAATCGATAGCCCAAAAGTGAGTGGGTCATACCTAAGTAAAGGCGCAAGTTCCATTGCAGCCATGCCGCTATAATGCATTGTGCCAATACCAGCCCCCAGTAAAATAGAACAAATTGATAATACTCTTAAATTACCCCTACTATTAACAAGCATTGATACTGCGTACTGACACGCTACAAACGCAGGGATAAAAGACAGTAGTGTAATTGTTGGGTCATAATCAATATTAGTACACAGCGAAAATGCTAACATACCAATAAAGTGCATGCTCCAAATGCCAGCCGAAAAAACAGCTGCAGCAGTTATATTAGCTAAACGTTGGTAGCTAGGAAATTGAGTTTCTTTTGCGAGATCTATCAGCCGAGTGGTGAAAAAGGCTGCAAAAATAGCAATTAGTAACGACATAGTTACTAAAAGAGGATCGTAAACGCCATTAATGATTAAGCTAGGGTCTTGGTCTGTGATAAAAAAAGCTGATAACATAATGGCTCAAAATATAATCTTTATTTTTTTAGTTTAATCTAATTAATTAATAAATAAACTGTTAATTCAATGAACTGGTTAAAACAACGAATTTATTACTTTTTGTTTTCTTTTATTTATCAGAATATAGTTTTTTAGTCTGTGATAACTATTTAAGTGTCGCCCTTTTATTTCACCAAATTAGTTAAACTTGGGCTTATTTAAATTTTTTATTGGGTAATTCTTATTAAAATAATGGGTTAGTATATTTAATTAAGATAAGAGCGCATTTTACGATGTTTTATTAATTGCGAATGGATTTGTCGATCGCAAATAGTGTATGAGAATGACAGTGTTTGAGTATCAGTTAAAAAAAAGCACCAGACGAAAAACGGTTGCAATTAAAGTACATAATAAAAAAGTGACAGTGTATGCCCCTCAGTTTGTTAGCAATAAACAAATAGAAGAATGGCTTTTTGATAAGCAGACGTGGGTAAGAGCCCAATTAACTAAACAGCTTTATATTGCTGATACCAGACAGAACCCTCTAAGAGATAAGCAAGTTTTAATTTTTGATAGAGTTGTAAATATTGAATTTAAGCAGGGTGCTAAGTCAGAGGTCATAAAGTGTGATAACAATTTGCTTATTACTCATTCTTCACGCGTTAAAAATCTTGGACAAAAATATCAGCAACTTCTTGAAGAATACCTAAAAGAGCAGTTAACGGCATATATAGAAATGCGTTTAGCGTACTTTTGCGAAAAAATGGGCGAAGAGTTACCAATGCGTTTAAAAATCGCCATTTATAAGCGAAAGTGGGGAAGTTGTAATAGCAAACGCGAGTTAACCTTTAATTTGCATTTAATCGGAGCGCCTTATCATGCTATTGATTATGTGATTGTTCACGAGTTAGCGCACTTACGTCACCTAAACCACAGCAAAGCATTTTGGCAGCATGTTGAGTGTTTTTTTTCTGATTATAAAGCATCATCAAAATGGCTAAAGCAAAATAGTATGGGTTTACAATGGGTTTTTTAAGTTAATTTGAATATAGGAATATAGGAATATAGGAATATAGGAATATAGGAATATAGGAATAAAAAAGAAGTGGTGGAGGGAGCTGGATTCGAACCAGCGAAGGCTGAGCCGTCAGATTTACAGTCTGATCCCTTTGGCCGCTCGGGAACCCCTCCACACTATTTTTGTTACATTTGGCCCCACTTAACTTAGCGGTAAGAAAAGTGGTGGAGGGAGCTGGATTCGAACCAGCGAAGGCTGAGCCGTCAGATTTACAGTCTGATCCCTTTGGCCGCTCGGGAACCCCTCCAATGCAACGGCGCTGATAATAGCAAACTGCGTATTTAAGTAAAGAAAAAAGCTAAAGAAAATTGAAATAAAGCCGATAAATATCTATCAGTTACCACAATCGGCTAAAGACTATGCAAATCGATGATTTGTTAATCACAGAGGGTCAGCTAAATAGCAAACTTAATAATAGTGTGCATGAAAATCGCCGAGGCGAGTTTGCACTTCTATTAGCGATGCTTTCGCATGATGCATTAGACTTCAGTCAATTTCATCTGCCAAAAACAGAAATTAACAATACGGCTGAGTCTGAAGACTTTTTGAGAAAAAAATTTGGTGCTGGGCCTAAACAATCGCTAGCCCCCGATGAGTTTGATATGCTTATAGGGCGGTTTAATGCAGCTTTAATCTCAGAGCATGGTGCGCAAATGGGTATGAAAAGCATTAAGCTTAATCAATACCTAAAGCCCGAGCCACTCACAATTAGAGACGATGACAAGCATATTCCACTTAATGTGTTAGATAACTGCGAGATAGCGGTTAGACGACGGATTAAAAGTGAATATACTCAGTTGGCAAACCCACCTATTGACGCAGGTGCTTTTTACGATAGTTTAAACGACGATTCACTTCATCAACCACTTCATTTGATAGCGGTTTAACTTGTAATCACCTTGCATGAAAACATGCATCCTCTCTATAGTTTTCTTGTAATAAAAAGTCTGTAGAATACATTTTATTCAAGCTTTGCTTTATATAATGTCTAATACCAACCTGCATAAATCTTTGATCAATTTAACGAATTAAATTGCACTATAACGTCGTTAAAAATTTTTTATTTAGAACAACTAGATATAAAAATTTTTGCCTAGTTCTAGCGTAATTTTTTTTACGTTAAATAGACCCCATATATAAGCAGATTGGTATAATAATTGATTTAATGTAAAAAAAGCATCCAAAAATTAAATGCAATTGCTATAATGGCGACAAATGGTATGACATTAAATGCCGTTATCATTAAACCAAGGTAATTAGGAACGTAATGAAGAAAACATTCACGCTAAATCACGAGAAAATCAAATACCCTCGTATGGTTGATGCTGCAAAGCACGAAGTGAAAAAATATTTGAAAAGAGAGCGTAACAAGACGCTTCCTGAAGATGCTGATTATTGGGCATTTGACTGTAAGTTTGGTAATACAGCAGAAGAAGCACAGGTTGTGCATGTTGCTGAATTAAACAACCAAATTGGCGAAATTGAAAAGCAAGGTTTAACTTCTTTCTATGTAGAGATTTTAGCTCGACCTGCACAGCGTCAACAGTTAGACCTTGATGATGACGAGTAAAAAGTTAGTTTGAAACTAATTTGTAAATTATGAAATGGGCCTAAGTGGCCCATTTTTTGTTTTTATGAACCGCTCTTTGTTTATGCCAATCTAAATAACCCTCAATCATTTTGAAGTGCTATACCTAGCATTCGTTACGTGATTACCTGGAAGGTAAGGTAACAAATCTGAAATCTGGATAATAAACCTATCTCTAGCAGCTATTTTAAGCGCTAACTGCATAGAATTTACTTTCATTGAATATCTAGTCAACTAGATATGTGCCTTAGTTATAGCTTTTATTTTTAAAAATAAACACAGTGAGTCGAATTTTCCTACATACCTTTTAACTGTAACTTTATTCAACTCGCTAGCAAAGTAACAATGCATTTATTTATATTTTATTACCACCTTAGCTTCACTACACTACATAAGCTTAGCCTCTTATATCTCTGTTAACATTTGCATAACATAAAGCAGTATTATAGTGTGTGTAAAATAATAAAAATAAGTATCGCAGATTATGCCAATAAATTACTCAGATCATGCACTACAACTAAGTTTAAAAAGTTCTAAGGTACTTATTGTGGAAGACCAATTACTAACATTAATTATACTTAGAAAGGCATTGTCGGATCGTTTTAATGTAATGACTTCTAGACGTGGTGAAGAAGCTATTGATTTATGTAAGTTAGATCCGCCCGACCTAATACTTTTAGATATCAATTTAGAAGGTATTAATGGGATAGAAACCTGTTTAAAACTAAAAAATACCTACGAAACCCGAGATATCCCAGTTATATTTATTACGTCACTCGAAAGCGAAGAGGCGGCGTGTTGGGAAGCCGGTGCCGTAGACTTTATAAAAAAACCGACAAATCCAGAAACACTATTTAAAAGAGTGAGGGCCCACTTAATGATTAAGGCTCAACATGATTTACTAAATCAAAAGGTGTTTATTGACGACTTAACTCAAATTTATAACCGACGCTACTTTGATACCCATTTTATAAAAATAGAACAAAGTGCACTACGTGAAAATGCAGACTGTGCACTGCTATTAATCGATATAGATTACTTTAAGCAATACAATGACACTTATGGCCACCTACAGGGAGATACTGTTTTAAACTTAGTTGCCCAAACAATTACTAAAAGCTTACAACGCCCTGCAGATTTTGTATCAAGATTTGGAGGGGAGGAATTTGTTGTTGTACTTCCCCACACAGGCAGTAAAGGGGCTAATTACGTAGCAAACAAAATAAAAAATAATGTAATGCAACTCGGTATATTACATAAGCACTCAGAGCATGAGTTTGTAACAATTAGTATTGGTGGCGCAACATTACAAACGCGCGACAATAGTAAAAATACATTACAGTTAGCAGATGAAAGAATGTATCAATCTAAGTTTCAAGGGCGTAACCAAGTTAGTTTTTAGCCCCCTCTAAAATTATGATTTTTGTTATGAAAGAGTCATATGCTGTGGCACTTTTTGTATTTTTTACCACTGCCACAAGGGCAGTTATCATTTCTACTTACCTTAATATCAGCTACAGGAAATATAGTCCCATCGATATAACGCCAATTATCATCCTCTTTTATAAATCGTGAGTGTTCGTGAAGCTCACAATATAAATGTTGATAAAAATAATGCGCTTTAAATTCAACACTTCCTTGAGAGTCATCGTGCTTTGTACTTACTACGTCTAAACCTACAAACCGGCAACTATCTGCAAAATCTTTAATTTCTTTAATAGGGTTTTCCGCTTTTTTTTCAGAAGCATAAGTATGATAAACATACTTTGCATTTTTTGTAACATAAGCACTGTAGCGAGAACGCATTAATTGCTCAGGGTTAGCGGCTTGTTGTGCCCCTATATGAAGAGGCTCGCAGCAATGAGCATAACTCAGCCCGCTACCGCAAAAACATTGAGTGGTATTTGGTAAAATCATAATAACAATACAGAGTTTAAAACATTAGTTTATCAAGCTTATTGAGCGAGTGGTATCTCTGTAATTGTCGAGTTTTTTGTAAAGCAATAAAGCTTCGTTGCAGTTTTACTTAAATCTAAAGAAAGGCTGGTAAGCAATTGATTATTTACTATATCGGTCCACGTTATTACAGCTGCAAAATTACCATTATTCAACGCAGAACTTAAAACATACTCTAAGTTTACTAGGTGTTTTTGTCTGATCACTAGCAATTTACTTGTATCAATAGAGCACGAGTCGAGTAATGCTCTACTAGGAACATGATCAGGAGCAATCAATAACGTCCATGCGTTAGAACTATTATAATGGTGTAGCACTTTTAAAAGCTCAAACGTTGCTGATATCTCATCTTCAATTTGAATTAAGTTTACACAATCACGTTTATCATCTTGCTTATAACTTTTAACTGTTCTTACGGTAATAGGCTGTAACATAAATATCTCACTCACTGGGTTTTTATACAGTACATGTATACAGTAGTTTATACAGTGCTTTCGTGCAAGAGATATTTGCTATTTATTTGTACAGTTATTCAGTTTAAAACTAGTGGAATTAACAATTTAAAAATAAATCACTTTAAATCAATTGCTTAGTGCTTAATTTGAAGTGAGTCATAATATTTATATTCGCTGATATTTTTGTCAAAAATGCGATGGCGGGTAGAGATAGATATTTTTATACAGTGTTTTATGCTCTATACAGTATTAAGCAAATGATTAATTAATCGATTTGAGGAGTATTAGGAATAAGGTGTGCGTACTGCAGCTGATGAATTTGTTCGTATAGACTGGCGGCATAGCATTGAGCATCTTTAAATCGTTTAGTTTCTATATGCTTTCTTAGGTCGTTAACTGCAGCGGTAGCGGGTTCATAACCCTGGCTGCTAGCAAGGCTTAACCAAGCCGCAGCATGAAATACACTTTGTGGCACGCCTTCACCTTTTACAAAAAACAGACCTAAATAAAACTGTGCTCTTTGATTACCTGCCATTGCCGCTAGGCGCATCCACTTTGCAGCTAATGGAGCTTGTTTATTTTTTAAATAATACAGTGCTTTATTTAGTGTGCTTTGCTCATCATTTTTAGCGTTAGCTACTGCAGGGTTGTTATCGGGTTGAGTAACAAAGCCTAAAATATTATCTAATTGTTGTTCTAAGTCGTGCCCGCTGGGTGTTGTTTTAAGCATATTGATTCATTTGTTATTTTAACTGCTTCAATAGTTTAGTATATCGCAAGGTAAAATGTCCTGTTAAAGATGATTTTTATGATAAAATCTCACTACTTTTTACTATTACAAGCTTATTATGTTCGAAGCCTTATTTAAACTTAGCGAAAATAACTCAACAGTTAAACGCGAATGCGTGGCTGGCCTTACTACCTTTATCACTATGGTTTACATTGTATTTGTAAACCCAGCCATGCTTGCAGAGGCTGGAATGGATCAAGGAGCTGCATTTGTTGCTACCTGTATTGCTGCCGCAATAGGCTGTTTTATTATGGGATTATGGGCAAATTACCCATTAGCGCTGGCTCCTGGCATGGGATTAAACGCCTTTTTTACTTATGGTGTTGTATTGGGGATGGGTTATACCTGGCAAGCTGCGTTAGGAGCTGTATTTATGTCGGGGTGTATATTTTTATTTTTGAGCTTATTTAAAGTCAGAGAGTGGATTATTAACGCTATACCTTTGGTATTAAAAAGAGCCATTGCAACTGGTATTGGTGCTTTTTTAGCGTTAATTGCATTAAAAAATGCAGGTATTATTGTCGCAAGTCCTGCAACTCTTGTTCAATTGGGTGATATCACATCGGCAGGTCCATTATTAGCAATATTAAGCTTTTTTGTTATCGCAGCACTTTTATACCGCGATTTTAAAAGTGGTGTACTCATTAGTATTTTATTAGTGACTGGCATTGCTTTAAGTTTAGGGCTTGTTGAATATCATGGTGTGATAGCTATGCCGCCTTCAATTATGCCTACTTTTATGCAACTAGATTTTGCCGCGGCTTTTGAGCTTTCGATGCTAAGTGTCATTTTTGCATTTTTATTTGTTGATTTATTTGATACCTCAGGCACTTTAGTTGCTGTTACTCAAAAAGCAGGACTCGCAGACGAGAAAGGGAATATGCCGCGTTTGGGTCGTGCTTTAAGTGCAGATAGCTCTGCAACAATTGCCGGAGCAATGCTTGGTACTTCAACTACAACGTCTTATATTGAGTCAGTAGCGGGTGTATCTGTTGGTGGACGTACAGGCTTAACGGCTGTAGTTGTTGGCATATGCTTTTTATTAATGATGTTTTTTGCACCCCTTGCACAAATGGTACCGGCGTATGCAACAGCAGGCGCAATTCTTTACGTTGCTGTATTAATGCTACAAAACCTAAAGTTTGTAAATTGGGATGATATGACTGATGCAATTCCTGTTACTGTTGTATTGTTAATGACTCCACTTACTTTTTCTATTGCACATGGTATAGCGCTTGGCTTTATATCTTACACTGCGGTTAAAGTACTGTGTGGTAAGCAAGATCAAATTAGCATTAGCGTTTGGATTTTAACGGCATTATTTGTCATTAAATTTGCGTTCTTATCATAATAGAATAAAACGGTAGTGATAAAAAACCCATACAAATTGCTTTGTATGGGTTTTTTAATATTTGTAGCATGGATATAAATAGTCGCTAAGTTATCGCTTTTATTAACACCATATATTATCTGGCAAATCTAATTTACCATTTCTTTTTAGGGGCAAATAAAACATCCAGGTCGTCTTGTTCGGCTTCGGCTTTCTTTTTAAGGGCACTTGCATTAGAGGCTCTTAATTCAACACTAATTGCTTCTAGGTAGCCTTCAACTTCTTGGCGTTTTGATGTTACATATTCATCAGAGTAGGTAATAGCACTTAACGTTGCATATGCTTTTTCAAAATACTGTCTTGCTGAGCCAACCATGCTTGCTGAGCGAGCCGATAGACCTCGTTTTATTTGGCTTTCAATATTTATGCGTAATTGTAATTTTTCAAGACGTTTGTCCTCTACAGAAAAAACCTGACTATCAATACGACCTTTACTGTGCTCAGAGCGTAAAATTGCACGCAGCTTTTTTATACCTTGAATCAAACTTACTAGCTGTTTATCATTACTTGGTAATGCTAAAGACTCGCTATTATTACCTTGTACAGGGTTTGATAAGTGAGTTTTTGACTCGCTTAATCTACTTTTAAGCGCTTTAGAATTTGGCGAGTTTGAAACCATTGTATTTAATGCTTCATATACGCGGCGTTGTAATGCGCGAATTATATTTTCGGATAAAGGAATATTTGCACTATTCATAAGTGCTTCTTCGGTTTCTTCAATAATTGCTTTTTGCTTTGTTAACTCTTTGCGGCGTTCAGCTTCTTGTTTTTCTTTATGTTGCTGCACAGCACTTACCCATAGTGCTATTACTATAAGCGCTACTATAAGTATTATTATGATAGAAACAATCATCTTTTAATTCTCTGATTCATAATCTAATTTGCTTAATCTTACATTAATTATACGTTAACTGTGTAGCTTTGCGTTGATAAACTTAAAAATACCCAGTTAATTAGGGTTTAGCTTTCTTAAAGTGTTGTAAGACGAAGGGATTATAAGATTAACCTGAATAAACATCGCTACCTCAAGCATATTTATTATGCTAGCCTTGAGTACTAATCAGATAATTGCATACCTTAAGCACTAATGTGGCTTTTTATTCAAATAACACTTGGTTTTAACAGGTATTGCCTTTATAAATAATATGAATAACAACGTTAAAATTTGCAGCCATGAAATTACAACAACTCAGATACATAGTAGAAGTACAAAATCATAAATTAAATGTTTCAGCGACCGCTGAGAGCTTATTTACCTCACAGCCGGGTATTTCTAAACAAGTACGAATGCTTGAAGATGAGTTAGGTGTACAAATTTTTGGTCGTAGCGGAAAGCATTTAACGCATGTAACAGGTGCTGGCGAAGATATTATTAATATTTCTCGTGAAATATTATCTAAAGTTGAAGGGATTAAAGCGGTAGCAAACGAACACACATTACCTGATCAAGGTAAGTTAAACATTGCAACCACACACACTCAAGCTCGTTATGCTTTACCAAATGTTATTCAAGGGTTTATGAAAAAATACCCTGCGGTATCACTGCATATGCATCAAGGCACACCTCAGCAAATCTCTGATGCTGCAGCACGTGGTGATGCAGATTTTGCAATTGCCACTGAAGCACTGCATTTATATTCAGATTTAGTTATGCTGCCTTGTTATCATTGGAATCGCAGTATAGTGGTGGCTAAAGATCACCCACTTGCCAAAAAAGCAGATAATTTAACGGTTTCTGATATTGCACAATACCCTCTAATTACTTATGTATTTGGTTTTACGGGTCGTTCGGAGCTTGATAAGGCATTTAGTGCTCATGGTCTTGAACCACACATTGTATTTACCGCAACCGATGCAGATGTTATTAAAACCTATGTACGGCTAGGGCTCGGTGTAGGCGTTGTTGCGTCTATGGCTATTGATCAGTTAAGCGATACAGATTTAGTGTGTATAGATGCTAGTCACTTGTTTGAAGCAAGTACGACTAAAATTGGCTTTAGAAAGGGCAGCTTTTTACGTACTTATATGTATGATTTTATTGAACGTTTTGCCCCGCACTTAACGAAAGAGCGAGTAGAGCGAGCAAGTTTACTGCGCAATCAAGAAGACGTAGATAAACTTTTTGAAGACATAGAGTTACCCGTTAAATAGCCTAATTAACCCAAGCTCTGGATAATTAAATTGAACGAATAATAAAAAGCCGCCTATTTTACAATAGGCGGCTTTTTGATTTTATCGCATTTAACATTCAATAATATTTACAGCCAATCCACCACGTGCGGTTTCTTTGTATTTAGTTTTCATGTCATTACCGGTATCAAGCATCGTTTTAATTACTTTATCAAGCGATACCTTTTGCTCACCACTGCCACGAATAGCAAGGCGTGATGCGTTTATTGCCTTAATAGAGCCCATTGCATTGCGTTCAATACAGGGTACTTGCACTAAGCCACCAACAGGGTCGCAGGTAAGGCCTAGGTTATGTTCCATGCCAATTTCAGCAGCGTTTTCAACTTGTACAACATTACCGCCTACTATTTCAGTAAGTGCACCCGCAGCCATTGAACACGCAACACCTACTTCACCTTGACAGCCTACTTCAGCGCCTGAGATCGAAGCATTCTTTTTGTATAAAATACCAATAGCCGCAGCTGTTAATAAGTAGCGTGTTGCTATATCGCGATCCACTTCTTTAATAAATGTGTGATAGTACATAAGTACAGCGGGCAATATACCAGCAGCGCCGTTAGTTGGCGCGGTAACAACACGGCCGCCGGCTGCGTTTTCTTCATTTACAGCAAGGGCAAATAAATCAACCCAATCCATTGCGCGAAGAGGGTCGTTACTTACTTCAACATTAAGCTTTAAATATAAACTAGGGGCACGGCGTTTAACTTTTAGGCCACCGGGTAAAATACCTTCGGTGCGCATACCGCGCTCAATGCAGGCTTTCATTACTTGCCAAATATTAAAAAGCTCATCTTTAATTGCATCTTCACTGCGTAGTGTTTTTTCATTTTTCATCATCAAGCTAGATACACTCAAGCCTGACTCTTTACACATTTCTAGCAAATCTTTGGCACTGCCAAATGGAAAGGGGGCAGGGTTTTCTTCTCTAATATCAAGCGCAGCTTGTTTTTCGTTTTCAAACTCTTCATCGGTAACAATAAAGCCGCCACCAATTGAGTAATAAACTTTACTATAAATTTTTTCGCCATTGTTTGAGGCAATAATTTCCATTGCATTTGAGTGCTTAGGCAGTGTTTTTCGACGGTGAAAAACAATTGCACCTTGCTTAGGGAATTTAGCTTTATGTGTTTGGTTTAGATAAATAACTTGCTCATTTTCAATAGTGGCCAAAATATCGTCAACTAAATCAGCATCTATTGTTTCTGGGTCGTAGCCTGCAAGGCCTAAAATTACCGCTTTACCAGAGCCGTGGCCTACGCCTGTTTGCCCTAATGAGCCGTATAACTCTACTTTTATATCGGTAACATTTGCTAATAATTGTTGTTCTTGTAAGTCATTAACAAATAAGCGTGATGCGCGCATTGGGCCAACAGTGTGTGATGAAGAAGGGCCAATACCAATGCTAAACATATCAAATGCACTGATCATAATGTGTGTCTCTACTTTGTTTTCTCAGCACGGGGCTGTTCTTTGAACGGTCGAGTATAATAACGTGGAATTGTTAGCATGTAACCAACAATAGTGAACATTTAAACTGGTAGGGCAAGCTGTTTTGTAAAGTTTTTTATAATGCTTGCCGTTGCACCCCAAAGTAGTCCGTGTTGAGTTGCAAAGCCTTGTAAGGTAATTGTTTTACCAAAGCGTTGAAAAGGCAAAGGCTGCCAATTTGCGTCGTTACTTAAATCGCTAAGTGAAAGTAAAAAACTAGCTTGAACTTCATTATGATCGTTCTCCCATTTAGTTGCTTTATTAAGTAAACCAACAAAGGGGCTAATACTAAAACCAGTTAAAGTAGAGTATTCAGGTAGTTGCCCAAGCACAGTTACATTACTTGGCGCAATATTAAGCTCCTCTTTAAGCTCACGAAGTGCAGTCGTACGAAGTTTAATATCGCTTTGTTCATACTTTCCACCGGGCAAGCAAATTTCCCCAGGGTGATGGTGCAAATAAGTAGGGCGTTTACACAACAAAATATGCGCATGATTGTCTATATCGATAATCGGCAGCATGACCGCACTGGCGCGTTTTTTACGTGTATCTTTTAGCTGGTTAGGCGCAGTAATTGGGCTTAATTGAAACCGCGCTCTAATATGTTCACTATTCAAAGCCACCTACTGTGTTAATAAAGGAAGGATTTTATTCACTTTATCGTATGTTTCTTGATATTCCAATTCGACTTTAGAATCAGCCACTATCCCTCCGCCGGCCCAACAGTAAATTTGTTGGTTATGGCAGACTAAAGTACGAATAGTAATACTGGTATCCATATTACCGCAGGCACTTAAATACCCTATAGAGCCACAGTAAATACTGCGTCGATGTGGCTCGAGTTCTTCAATTATTTCCATAGCCCTAATTTTAGGAGCGCCAGTAATTGAGCCGCCCGGAAAGGCCGCTTTTAACTGATCAACCGCTGTTTTACCTTCATCGAGCTCTGAGGTAACGGTGCTTACTAAATGATGTACTGCCGGAAAGCTTTCAATAGCAAATAAAGACGGCACGTTTACAGAGCCTGGTTTTGCAACTTTACCTAAATCGTTACGCAGTAAATCGACAATCATCACATTTTCTGCACGATCTTTTGCTGAGTTGGCCAGTAAATTAGCTTGATGTTGGTCCTCAAGCGCATCGGCTTTGCGTGGTAGGGTGCCTTTAATGGGTTTGGTTTCAACTTTGTTATTATTTACCCAAATAAAACGCTCAGGGGAGATGGATAATACGGCCCCTTGCGGATGATTAATAAAGCTTGAAAAAGGGGCTTTGTTAGCCTCGCGCAATTTTATATAAGCGCTCCATGGTGAGCCTTTGTAGTGAGCGCTAAAGCGCTGTGCTAAATTAATTTGATAGCAGTCACCACTTTTTAAATAATCTTCGATTTTTGCAAATTTAGAAGCGTAGTCTGCTTGGCTCATATTAGATTGCCACTGGCTGTTAAGAGCAAAATTTTTACTTGTCACGCTTTTATCTAAATATTGCTGATACAAGGCTAAGCGATCAACGTTTGGCTGAGATACATAAAACCAACTTTGCTGAAGCTTATCGTAAATTAGGGCATCTAAATAAAGGCCAATAGCCATTTGGGGTAAGTTAATATCATTAATAGCTTTACTTGGCATACTCTCAATTGTACGACCTAGGTCGTAACCAAAATAACCAAGCCAGCCACCATTAAAAGGCAAGTCGTAATCTGCTTTTGTGCAATCGAGCTTTAAAAGCTCACTGTTCATAATTTCAAAGCATGATTGATTACTTTCAATATTATTAAAATAACTTTGGTTATTTTTTACTTCAAGGGTACTTTGCGGCTCAATAGCAATGATATCAAAACGGCTATTAATATGATTACTATTAGCTGAGTCTAAAAGAATTGCGTAAGGCAAATGCGAAAAATGCGCAAAAACGTCAATGCAGTTTTGCGTTATGGCTAATTTAGTACAATTTTTTTTATTGTTTAGCATTTACTGCCCCTTTAAGAACTGGCTCGAAACGGGCTGGGAGGGTATCATAAGTCAAATTTTTTTGGCAGCGTTTAAGTAAAAGCGCTGTAATTAAACAGTGCAAACCACCGTCACCGGTTTGATATAGATTACGCGACTATGCGTAACGGTAACTTAAGGAACCACTAATGAGTACAATCCGTCAGCAAGACTTTATTGATAGCATTGAAGATGCGTTGCAATATATCTCTTTTTATCACCCACTTGATTTTGTTCAAGCCTTAGAAAAAGCTTACAACAAAGAACAAAGCAAAGCGGCAAAAGATGCAATAGCTCAAATCTTAATTAACTCGCGTATGTCGGCTGAGGGCAAACGTCCACTGTGTCAAGACACGGGTATTATTACGTGTTTTGTAAAAGTAGGTATGGATGTTAAGTGGGATAAAACAGATTTAACAGTTCAGCAAATGGTTGATGAAGGTACTCGCCGTGCGTATTTGAACCCAGATAACCCACTACGTGCTTCTATTGTTGCAGACCCTGCAGGCACACGTAAAAACACGAAAGACAATACACCTTCAGTTGTACACATTGATTTAGTCGCTGGTGGTGAAGTAGAAGTAATGGTTGCGGCTAAAGGCGGCGGCTCTGAAAACAAAAGTAAAATGGTAATGCTAAACCCATCAGATGACGTTGCTGCATGGGTTGAAAAAACATTACCTACAATGGGTGCTGGTTGGTGTCCGCCAGGCATGCTAGGAATAGGTATAGGTGGCACTGCTGAAAAAGCAGCGGTAATGGCAAAAGAGTCGTTAATGGACCCGGTTGATATTCATGAGCTTATGGAGCGCGGCGCAGAAACTACGGAAGAAAAACTGCGTTTAGAAATTTTTGAACGTGCTAATAAATTAGGTATTGGCGCGCAAGGCTTAGGTGGTTTAACTACGGTTGTTGATATTAAAATTAAAACAGCACCTACGCATGCTGCATCAAAACCTGTGGTAATGATCCCTAACTGTGCTGCAACTCGCCATGTACACTTTACTTTAGATGGTTCAGGTCCTGCTGACTTGAAAGCACCTAAACTTGAAGATTGGCCACAAGTAACATTTGAAGTAGGTGAGGGTACTCGCCGTGTTGATCTAAATACATTAACAAAAGCAGATGTTCAAGAATGGAAAATGGGTGAAACCGTTTTACTTTCAGGCACTATTTTAACAGGCCGTGATGCTGCGCATAAACGTTTGCAAGACATGATCAATTCAGGTGAAGGTTTACCTGAGGGCGTAGATTTTGATAACAAGTTTATTTACTACGTAGGGCCAGTTGATGCCGTTGGTGATGAAGCCGTAGGCCCAGCAGGCCCAACTACAGCAACACGTATGGATAAATTTACCGATATGATGCTAGAAAAAACTGGCATTGTAGGCATGATTGGTAAAGCCGAACGTGGCCCTGCTACAGTTGAGTCTATTAAAGAGCATAAATCAGTTTACTTAATGGCTGTAGGCGGCGCAGCTTACTTAGTATCTAAAGCGATTAAAAAAGCACGTGTTGTCGCTTTTGAAGATTTAGGTATGGAAGCAATCTACGAATTTGAAGTAGAAGATATGCCAGTAACAGTTGCTGTAGATAGCGAAGGTGCAAATGCACATACGCAAGGCCCAGCAATTTGGAAAGCTAAAATTGAAGAGTTAGACGGTAAATTAAAATAAGCCGTTAATTTTAAAAAGCGAGTTTAGGCTCGCTTTTTAGTATTATAAATTCTCTTATCAACTAATTTAACACCTCAGACCAGTTTTGATTACACCCCTCTAATTTTCATAAACCTATACACTGTGCGCATTGCAGTATAATTGGCACTTGTACTTTAAACTTTACATCTATTAGTTTCCTCTCGTTTACGTAAGCGTAAGTTGTTGTGGTTTTTATTGATTTAGTTTTTAAAATTAAAATAGTTGTTTATTCGGGTTTTTTTATCTTTAAAACGGCTTTTGTTGGGTTGTTTAATTTAAGCTTGATGTTTTCATTGGGTTTATCATCCATTAGTGTGGCGAACCTGAATATGAAGTGGTAAAGTCTCGTGAATTTCCAGCGCGTATACCCTCTCACGGGTTCATTTTTCGGAGTATTTAAAGTGGCTGTATTTAACCAAGCTGAATTTGATAACCACGAACAAGTGGTTTTTTGTTCTGATGAAGAGTCAGGCTTAAAAGCAATTATTGCTGTACATAATACCAATTTAGGCCCTGCTGTTGGCGGCTGTAGAATGTGGGATTATGCAAATGACGACGATGCAGTTTACGATGTGTTGCGTTTAGCTAAAGGCATGACATATAAAAATGCAGTTGCACGCCTACCATTTGGTGGTGGTAAGTCAGTTATTATTGGTAACGCTAAAGAAATTAAATCAGAGCAGTTATTTCGTGCTTTTGGCCGAAAGCTAGAAGGGTTAGGTGGTAGCTATTACTGTGCAGAAGATGTAAATATCACTTGCGACGATGTTGCCCTGATGAATAAAGAGACAAACTACGTTTTGGGTCTTGAAGGTAAAAGTGGTAACCCATCGCCATTTACTGCTTACGGTACATTTTTAGGAATTAAAGCCGCATTACAGCATCAACGCGGTCATCAAAACTTTGCAGGTATTAAAGTGGCTGTACAAGGTTTAGGTTCAGTTGCTTATGCGCTGTGTAAGTATTTATCTGATGCAGGTGCAGAGTTGTTTGTTACTGATATAAACCAAGACGCTATTGAAAGAGTAGTCAATGACTTTAATGCAACAGCGGTTGGTATTGATGAAATTTACGACTTAGATGTTGATGTATATGCGCCTTGTGCGTTAGGTGCAACGATTAACGACTTAACGATTCCGCGTTTAAAAGCGACGATTATTGCAGGCTGTGCTAATAATCAGCTGGCAGAGTCTCGCCACGGTGAAGTTATTCGTGAAAAAGGCATTCTATATGCACCAGATTACGTAATTAACGCTGGCGGTATTATTAATGTTTATTACGAAACAGCACCTGAAGGTTACAGTAAAGCTGCATCTAATAAGCATGTTGAGGTGATTTTTGATACTTTGACTGAAATTTTTGCTCGAAGCGAAAAAGAGCAAAAATCAACGCATTTAATTGCCGATGAGTTAGCACAAGAGATTATTAAAAACGGTCTTTAATCAATATAATAGGGCGTGTTGATCCTTGATGGTTGAATTTGCAGCAGTGTGTTTGGTTTTTAGGCAAGGCGGAGCCTATAAAGTGTGGTTACTCCCCATAA
>NZ_PNCW01000490.1:0-360 GCF_005886985.1 Pseudoalteromonas sp. S3178
CTGCGCTATTTACCCATAATGAAGTAACCACTTTATTCCATGAGTTTGGTCACGGTATTCATCACATGCTAACGCAAGTGGATGCAGCGCCAGTTGCTGGTATTAATGGTGTGGCATGGGATGCGGTTGAGCTGCCAAGTCAGTTTTTAGAGAACTGGTGCTATGAAGAAGAAGCGCTGAACTTCATTTCAGGGCACTATGAGACGGGTGAGCCGTTACCAAAAGAAATGTTAGACAAATTACTGGCAGCAAAGAACTTCCAATCAGCCATGCAAATGCTACGTCAGTTGGAGTTTTCGTTGTTTGATTTTCATATTCACGCAGACTTTGAGCCAAATACGGATTGCCAAATTCAAGCAA
>NZ_PNCW01000491.1:0-400 GCF_005886985.1 Pseudoalteromonas sp. S3178
CTTCCACTTCTCGCCAATCAATACCCTCGTTATCCAAAGTACTAACAAGTGCTTTCACTTCTTCAATCACCGCTTCACGCGCTATTTTTGCCTGCTCACGCTGTACTTCTTGCTCCGCAAAGTAAGCGCGACAAGGTACAAACAATAATTCAATTTTTTCATCAAATTGAGCTGCTTGTGCCTTTTCCTGTTCCGTTTCAACATGACCAAGTTCGTTCCAACGTGTTCTAAGCAATTTTACTTCCTCAGCACGCTTAACTGGATCAACTGACTCCTCAGCCAGTTTGATATCAAGCTCCGTAAGCAATTCTTCACGTTTAGGCGTAGCTGCATACTTTTGCCAATCTTTAAGATCTTTTAATGCTTGAGACAAGCTTTCATGCTGGTTTTCAAGCTGCTT
>NZ_PNCW01000492.1:0-253 GCF_005886985.1 Pseudoalteromonas sp. S3178
GCAAAAAACGACAACACCCCCGTGTTTGTGCAACTGATCGAGCCTTGCAACACAGTATGACGTTCTGTCATATCAAATATATTCGTTAAACGATGTGCAGGATCTGCTTCATTCGCAGGAAATTTACCACTGAGTTTAACACTGTTTTTATTATTACTTGATACGCTGCCACTGCTGCGAATAACCAATTGCTGTCGTAATTTATTACCCAATACATTTGGGTTACGTCGTTTCGCGGTTTGCGCAGGAGCTA
>NZ_PNCW01000493.1:0-366 GCF_005886985.1 Pseudoalteromonas sp. S3178
TGTTTAGTGATATGGAATGCGGGGAGTTGTTAGAGTGGGAAGTCAAGGACGGTATAAAATACACAGAACCAAAGGCTGGCTATTACACTAGTCATCAAAGCATTGTGTATAACCAACAAGAAATACTAAACACACTAGAAACCATCGACCAGCAAAACAACACCTATATAACACGATTGCTATTTGCTCAAGCTATAGTGAATTTAGAAACCTACCTCTCAGATACTTTCCGATTCTTTGTTTTAATCGACCAAGACAAGATACATAAATCAATACTTAATGATCCAAACCTTAGAAAAGAGAAGTTCACTCTAGAACAGATAATTAAATCACCTAACATAGCTAGAGCTGTAGTGAAAAAAGAGT
>NZ_PNCW01000494.1:0-230 GCF_005886985.1 Pseudoalteromonas sp. S3178
TAATAACAAGATAACAGACAAGGTTGGCGGTAATTTAACGCGCTTAAAAGATACGTTAAGCCAGCTCACATCAAGCTTGAAGCAATTTGAGCAAACCATGACTCAGTACCAAAAAGGTTCAGGTGTTATGGATCAACTGAGTAATACCCTTGAAGAACTTGAAAGTTTGTCAAATCGCTTAAAGCCTATTTCTAAAGGGTTGAATGAGCAACCTAATATGCTTATTTTTA
>NZ_PNCW01000495.1:0-313 GCF_005886985.1 Pseudoalteromonas sp. S3178
GCTTTATGATTGTGCAATAAACGAACATTGTGTATCATTATGTGATATCTAACTTCTGGGGATAGGGTTATGGTTTCTAGATATAAAGCACGGATTGCTCTGCTTGGGACGGTATTAGCCGTGTCGGCAGGGGTATTTTCTTTCGACAATGATGAAAGTCTTGCCGCAAATTACTCCGCATGCACTTGTAGCACTGGCAATTTAAGCAGTCGAATAAATGCAGTGGAATGTCAGCAAGAAGCGCACACCAGTTGGGCTGCGTGGTTGACTGGCGGTAGTTCGAGTGTCCAATTCCATTATTTGGATTTGCTTG
>NZ_PNCW01000496.1:0-322 GCF_005886985.1 Pseudoalteromonas sp. S3178
AACACTGGTGATGAAAATCGCATTTATAATCGAGTCTATTGCTTTTGATTCAAGAGTGATTATCTGTCTGGATGAAAACTCCATTAAAACAGTGATCCAAAAACTTAATGCCATGCTTGGAATAGAGGACTGACTGTGTTTAACGAATTACAGCGTTATATTCCAGTTGGAATTTGTGTCCTAGACCAAGCACATACGGTGGTTTTTGCGAATGAATTTTTGAAAAACCGGCTACCTGATAACACCCCAAAAAATATTGAGGGCATGTCCATCGATGAGGTATTTCCTGAAGCTGCAAAAATCATTAAGCGGAAATTGAAGA
>NZ_PNCW01000497.1:0-288 GCF_005886985.1 Pseudoalteromonas sp. S3178
ATAAAGGTCAATAACGACTGCTAGGTAAACCCAACGAGAGCCGCACCAAACATAGGTTACGTCGCCACAACAAACTTGATTTGGTGCCGATACGTTAAACTCACGCTCCAAAGTGACGTCTCTCGTGATACGATTTATCGCCAGCTAAAGCTGCTTAAACAACGAGGTGCTGATGCATTAAAACGGCAAGAAACGCCAAATATACGGCATAAAAACTGCATTGATATGGCAATCGAAGAAGCGGTTGTTCAGTTCTTAATCGAACATCCTCATTTGGGCCAACAAGAA
>NZ_PNCW01000498.1:0-220 GCF_005886985.1 Pseudoalteromonas sp. S3178
CCAACTACCAAATAACGCGGTGCTGTTTTTAAATTCAGGCTGGGCGTTTAAACGCTCTAAAATAGTTTTATTTGGATTAAATACTTTATCGTTACTGTTAATGTTTTCATCCACTTCGCCGGTAAGAATTTCGTTATAACCAGGGTATGAAAAATACCACGGATTACTCACCGACATAGTTGAGCCTTTAGCCCTATCGCCAATAATAACGCCTTGCTTT
>NZ_PNCW01000499.1:0-278 GCF_005886985.1 Pseudoalteromonas sp. S3178
AAGTGCCCGGGTTCCACTTTGTGGGTTGATCTCTCAATATAATGCCACCGAGTTGCCATCGGGACCCGATCGTATGTCGATGCTGATGGCGACGCTGCTGATTAAGCGAGTGAAAATGCAAGGCTTTATTGTATTCGACGACTATGGGCATAGATACAACGAGTTCAGCGAAGCGATGCTGCCGTGGTTAAACGCGGGCAAGATTAAGTACAAAGAGCACTTGGTCGAGGGGATGGATAATACTGTCGAGGCATTTATTGGCTTATTGGAAGGTAAAA
>NZ_PNCW01000005.1:0-57196 GCF_005886985.1 Pseudoalteromonas sp. S3178
GTGTCCGGGGGAAAGGCAACTCACGGTCGGTGGTGACTTAGATTGAGTTGTTTTTATTCCCTACAATTGCCACGTAGTGTAAACCAAGAATCTTTATATTGTGTGTGAAGATGTTGTCAGTGTAAAAGGCAACTCAAGTTCGGTGGTGACTTAGCTTGAGTTGTTTTTATTCCCTACAATTGCCACGTAGTGTAAACCAAGAATCTTTATATTGTGTGTGAAGATGTTGTCAGTGTGAAAGGCGGCTCAATTTCGGTGGTGACTGATTTTGGGCTGTTTTTATTTATACCACTTTATTTTTAACTCCATTAATTTCTTATCTCTACTCCTAAAACCTCTTAAATATTAAATATCATCAAGTTAAGTCTTTATTTTTATTGTGTTATTTTTTATTAACAAAATAGCTTCTAAAGCTTAACTCAAAAATTATGTTTTTTAGTTGAACAGAATATTCTCTTTGTTATACTCACATTCGAACTTTCAGTAAGTTTTGAAAGTTTGATTGATACGGATCAATTTTCACTAGGTCAATTTGTGCTAGGCGGATTTGATTGTATTTAGCACCCGGTTTTAGGGCTTACAACTGCAATGTCTTTTAAGTTTTTCCATTGCAAACTGTACAACCCTAATTTCGTTATAGTCATTTTAGTAGGTTAATGTCTTTGAACACACTTTCTTTGCAACATACAAATACGGAACTTGCCTCTGGCGAGCCGCAGACGTATGTGCGCTTGAATAAAGCAGGCAAGGGCGTGTGTGTAGCTATAACGTTATTAGTGTTCAATACTGTAATGTTGCTAAGCGGTGCACTAGAGGATGCCTTCAAGCTTGAAGCGCTATTAAGTGATGGGTTTATTGTAGAGCCACTGTTACTTAGTGTTGCGCAATTTTTAGCTCATCCGATCATATTAAGTCAGTTACTAATCGGCCTTTGTTGGTTATTGTTCCATATTTTTCCAGCGCGTCGTGCTGGAATAATCCTCCGTAAAGCAGCCTTTGCTTTTGGCGAGGCTAAAGTTCAGCAACCTGTGATCTCTTCACATGGTTGTCGTGCTCCACCTAGCTTTACAGGTTGTCTGTAAGGCTGCATCTTGTTGCTGGTTTTAATTATTTGTTCTTGCTGTAAATAATTAAAGTTAGCGTATACAAAGTAGCTCTGTGTTTTTAAACACATTCAGCCAACCAACACTCACCCAAGTTAACTTTTATTACGTTATATAAATGCGTTTAGAAAGCTGGGTTTGTTGCTAGGTCATAATTGGCATGAGCTTTAACTTTTGAATAGCCCCCTTATTTTTATAATTTAATTCTAGTTAACTTGGGTTTTTATTGAAAAATCGTTGCTTTGGTTTTCATTTAAGCAGCAAATTAAAACTCTAGGTTTGTAGGATACTCCCTTGTTAATTCGTAACCTTTGTAATATTGCTTTAGCTAGTACAGTGCTGGCGTTGTCAGGCTGTAAAGGCGGGATACTCGATCCAAAAGGGCAAATAGGCATTGATGAGAAAAATTTAATCATCATCGCAACCGTGCTTATGTTGCTTGTAGTCGTTCCCGTTATTGTGATGACTTTGTATTTCGCTTGGAAATACAGAGATACTCAAAACCAAGAAATTTATGCGCCAAAATGGGCTCATTCAAATAAAATTGAAGCCGCAGTTTGGGCTGTTCCTATTGTTATTGTGATTATTTTAGGTGTTATTACCTGGGAATCTACCCAAGAGTTAGACCCTTACAAACCGATTGAAGGTAAAGGTGAGCATCTAACTGTTGAAGTAGTGTCATTAAATTGGAAATGGTTATTTATTTACCCAGAGCAAGGTATTGCTACGGTAAACGAATTGGTATTCCCGGCAAATGTACCTGTTGAATATAAAATCACGTCAGAAAGTACAATGAACTCGTTTTTTATTCCTCAGCTTGGCAGCCAAATATACTCAATGGCGGGCATGGAAACCAAGCTTCACTTAATTGCAAACGAACCGGGCACATTTAAAGGGTTTTCGGCCAATTACAGTGGTGCAGGTTTTACCGGCATGAAATTTAATGCCATTGCTACGCCTACCCAAGCAGACTTTGATAAGTGGGTAACCAGCGTTAAAACTAATGCTAATAAGCTTACTCATGCAAATTATGTAGAGCTTGCAAAAGCAAGCGAAAATAACCCAGTTGCTTATTACGGTAAAGTTGATAACGGCTTATTTCATACCATTGTTATGAAGTATATGCAGGCGCATGGAGATATGAACAAAAAGCACCATGCAATGGGCGAACATGGGCAAATGAGCAAAAAGCATCATGAAATGGCTAAGCACTCAATGCCTTCATCTCACAGCCAAGGCGAGGAATAATAATGTCGTTTTTAGGTAATCTTTCACTCGACGCAATTCCGTTTCATGAGCCAATTCTTGTGTTCACGATGTCGGTTATTGCGATAGCTGGGCTTATTATTGCCGGGCTTATTACAAAGTATAAAAAATGGGGCGTGCTTTGGCGCGACTGGATCACCTCTGTTGATCACAAACGCTTAGGCGTGATGTATATTCTTTTAGCGTTAATAATGCTGTTTCGTGGTTTTTCTGATGCCATAATGATGCGTGCGCAGTTAGCACTTGCTACCAGTGGTGCGCCGGGCTATTTGCCTCCAGAGCATTACGACCAAATATTTACTGCTCATGGCGTAATTATGATCATATTTATGGCAATGCCATTTATGATTGGTTTAATGAACATTGTGTTGCCGCTGCAAATTGGCGCACGTGATGTTGCATTTCCCTTTTTAAATAATTTAAGTTTTTGGTTTACCGCCAGCGGCGCTATTTTAATTAACTTGTCGCTTGTATTTGGTGAGTTTGCAAAAACAGGTTGGGTGGCGTATCCGCCGCTTTCGGAGCTGACCTTTAGCCCTGGGGTGGGGGTCGATTATTATATCTGGGCGCTACAAATATCCGGGCTCGGTACACTTTTAACAGCAGTAAACTTTTTAGTGACTGTATTTAAAATGCGTGCACCAGGTATGACCCTAATGAAAATGCCAATTTTTACATGGGCATGTACGTGGGCAAATATCTTAATTGCAGCTTCTTTCCCAATTTTAACTGCTGTGCTGGCCATGCTTACGCTTGACCGTTACCTTGATTTTCACTTTTTTACCAATGCTGCGGGCGGCAACGCCATGATGTACATCAACCTGTTTTGGGCTTGGGGTCATCCTGAGGTTTATATTTTAGTACTACCTGCTTTTGGTATTTTTTCTGAAATTATTTCAACGTTTGCTGGTAAGCGTTTATTTGGTTACAAGTCGATGGTTTATGCCAGCGGCGCTATCTCAATTTTAGGTTTTATTGTTTGGCTACATCACTTTTTCACCATGGGGTCTAGTGCAAACGTTAATGCGTTCTTTGGGGTAATGACCATGGTTATTGCCGTACCAACTGGGGTTAAGTTATTTAACTGGTTATTTACCATTTACCGAGGCCGTTTACGTATTAGCGTTCCAGTGCTTTGGACGCTTGGTTTTATGATTACCTTTACTGTAGGCGGTATGACCGGCGTACTCCTTGCGATTCCGGGTGCCGATTACGTATTGCATAACAGCTTATTCTTAATTGCGCATTTTCATAACACTATTATTGGTGGCGCAGTATTTGGCTACCTTGCTGGTTTTGTATTTTGGTTCCCTAAAGCAATGGGCTTTAAGCTTAACGAAAAATGGGGTAAAGCATCATTTTGGTGTTGGATTATCGGTTTCTTCGTCGCCTTTATGCCGTTGTATGTACTTGGTTTCTTAGGTATGACACGTCGTTTAAACCACACCAATAACCCAGATTGGAACATGTGGTTATACATTGCCGCAGGCGGTGCTGTAATTATTATGTTTGGTATTATCAGCCAAGCAATTCAACTATTTGTAAGCTTTAGAGACCGTGAAGCACTTGACGATACAACTGGCGATCCATGGAACGGCCATACACTAGAATGGGCAACTAGCTCACCTCCACAAGTGTATAACTTTGCAACTATTCCTCACGTTGATGACATTGATGCATGGACCGAAGCGAAAGAAAAAGGCCAAGCTTATCAAACAAAAGCAAGCTACAGCCCAATTCATATGCCTAAAAATACCTCAGCGGGTGTATTGATGGCAGCCAGCCTAACGGCATTTTGTTTTGCCATGATCTGGCACATTTGGTGGTTAGCTGTAGTAGGGCTAGTGGGCGGAATTGCCATATTTATCAAGCGTTGTTACACCAATGATGTTGATTACTACATACAGCCAGATGAAATTGCACGCACTGAAGCTGCGTATAATTCAAGTGGAAATAAGGAGCTAAACGCGTGAGTACACTTTCTGCAAATCTAGAATCTGCAAATTTAGACTCTGTATCGCACGATGATCATGCCCACGCGCATGATCATCACGACACATCGGGCGATACAATATTTGGCTTTTGGTTATACCTAATGACCGATTGCCTATTATTTGCCTCGTTTTTTGCCACCTACGCAGTGCTGTTTATGAACACTGCCGGTGGTGTATCGGGTAAAGATATTTTTGAACTCGACTTTGTTGCAGTAGAAACCGCTGCGCTACTTATTAGTAGTATTACCTTTGGCTTTGCCATGATCGCTGCTCAAGGGCAAAAAAAGGCACTAACACTTACTTGGTTATTTATTACCTTTTGTTTAGGTGCTGCGTTTATTGGTATGGAAATATACGAGTTTCATCACCTAATTGTGCATGGTAATGGCCCACAACAAAGTGCCTTTTTAACGTCGTTCTTCTCGTTAGTTGGCTTACATGGTTTACATGTAACAGCGGGTTTAATTTGGATGACAATTATGATGATAGAGGTGGCTAAACGTGGTTTAGGTAAACCAACCGTAACGCGTTTAAGCTGCCTAAGCCTATTTTGGCACTTCTTAGACATTGTTTGGATTTGTGTATTTACCGTTGTTTATTTAATGGGAGCAATGTAATGAGCCACAGCGAAAAACATGCGTTAAAGCAAATGCAAAGTGAGCACCATGATGAATCTCATGGCAGCGTTAAAACTTACTTAATAGGCTTTGTGCTATCAATAATTTTAACCGCCATACCGTTTTACATGGTAATGGAAGGCGACTTTTCTAAAGTAACTACGCTATGGAGCATTGTTACTTTAGCTATTGTACAAATTTGGGTGCATTTGAAATACTTTTTACATCTTAATTTTACGACAGAAGATGGCCGTGCAAGTACGTTCTCATTCCTATTCAGTGCCCTGATCATCGTAATGGTTGTTGGGCTATCTGTTTGGATTATTTACGAATCTAACGCAATGATGATGTACTAGGAGTTTAAAATGTTTCGTCGTTATTTATCAGTGACTAAGCCTGGCATTATTATGGGTAATCTTATTAGCGTGGGAGGTGGATTTTTACTTGCCTCACGAGGCGATGTAGATCCTTGGTTAATGATTGCTACTTTAATTGGCTTGTCGCTTGTGGTTGCATCAGGCTGTGCTATCAACAATGTTATTGATAGAGATATAGATGTAGCCATGGCACGTACTCGTACGCGGGTTACAGTAACAGGCGAAATGTCGGCCTTTGCTGCACTGAGTCACGGTGTTTTGTTGGGTGTTGTAGGTTTTGGTTTACTCATTGCTTACACCACTCAAGCCGCAGTATTTTTTGCAGCGTTTGGCTATGTAATTTATGTAGGGGTTTATAGCCTCTACATGAAACGCAACTCTGTTTATGGCACATTTGTAGGCAGCCTTTCTGGCGCTGTACCACCCGTAGTCGGTTACTGCGCTGTAACAGGGCAGTTCGATATGGGCGCATTAATACTGCTGGTTATGTTTAGCTTGTGGCAAATGCCGCACTCATATGCCATTGCTATTTTTCGCTTTAAAGATTACCAAGCAGCAGGTATTCCTGTACTACCCGTTGCACAAGGCATAGATAAAGCCAAGCGCCATATTGTACTTTATATTGCTGTGTACGCTTTAGTCGTCATGCTATTACCAATAAGTGGCTACACGGGTGCAGCGTTTATGGCAGTGGCGTGTATTACCAGCTTTTGGTGGCTGTTAATGGCACTTCGTGGTTACCGTCGTAATATTGATTTAACAGGCTGGGCTCGCCAAGTGTTTGCCTTTTCAATTGTTAATATTACAGCACTCAGTATTGCCATGGCAGTTGACTACCACAGTGCCGCGCCACAGCTATTTGCACTTATATAGCCTAATTAATTTACCTTTCCAAAGTTAATCCAAAGGCTCGAAAGAGCCTTTTTTTATGCCTAAAATAACTGTGCAATAGAGTATTTATTGGCAAGTTCTAGGCTTTGTTTTATAAGGGCTCTTACATCAGGTGATTTATTTTGGCTTAGCTTAAAGTTTCCACTCCAATGAGTGGGCGTAAACTCTATAAAGCTTAATTGTTGATACATTACTTGGCGACTGCATATGGGCACGTCATTAATATTCCACATGGGCTTAAAGGTTTGCTCAAAATGGGTTGTTAATTGACTCATTATTTTTTCTTTCTCGCTGCCGCTTTTAATAATCACTACCGTTGCAGTGACTTGTACAGATGAGTAAAGCCAGCTTGGCAATGTTTTATTATTACTATACGAGGGAGATAGGTAACAGTTGTCGCCATTAAAATGTAATTTTACAGAGCGTTTATCACATTGCGTTAACGGATTGTTTTTTGCTACGTGTGCAATAAATACATTACGTGAGGGCTCATATAATACAGGTACTTGGCATATATTATTTAAGTCACTTTGCAAGCAAGGCGTTAAAATACTCGCAAGAGGGAACTGCTCAACTAAAGCCTGCAAACGTTCACTATTATGCTCTCGAAAATGCATCGGTGGGTACATTAAAGTCTCCCCTCTAGTTGTGACTTTATATCCGGCCACTGCTCATCGACTATGCTAAATTTTGCTGTGCTTCTAAAGCTACCATCACTTAGTAATCTATCTTTATGGGCCACACCCTCAAAAAGAGCGCCTAGACGCGTTATTGCATTACGTGATTTTTTATTATTTTCGTGAGTATTAAATGAAATACGCACTAAACCTAGCTTTTCAAATGCGTAATTAAGTAATAAGTATTTAGCATGTGAATTTATGTAAGTACGCTGCCAATCATTACTAATAAATGTATGACCAATTTCAGCGCTTAAATTATGTGTATCTAAGTTAAATAACCGTGTTGTGCCCACTACTTGCTGTGTATTTTTATCAATAATGGCAAAAACAACTTGCTCGTTTTTATTAAATTGCGCCTGAGTTAAAAACCATTCGTTTAGTATTTCAGGGCTTTTAGTGTAATTGCTTAATACCCACTGCCATACATTAGGGTGCTGGCCCGCCTTATATAATCCATTTAGGTGCTTATGGTTTAATGGCTCTAAAATGACCTTGTTTGTTTTATGTGTTTGCAGATTAAACATTAATGGCTCCATTTTTGCTATTTGTGAGTAACAAATGTACGCTTATTTGGGTTGGTAAAAACAACCAGAATGCAACTTTTACCTATACCAGATTAAGGAAACATATGCAGCCGCTTAATATTGAGTTTAATGAGCAACGCAAAGCAAAGTATTTGCAGCTAGCGCAAGCACTTCGTAGCGCAATTATTAAAGGCGATATTGCGGTAGGCACTAAGCTCAGCTCAGCTAGAGAAATGGCGCAAACTTACCAGTTAAACCGTCATACAATAATGAATGCTTTACAACTATTAGTAGCTGAAGGCTGGGTTGAGTCTCATGAGCGCTCAGGATATAAGGTAACTCAAACCCTACCAATTCAAAGCAGTGCTAATACTAAGCAAGTACCTGTTGTAATGCCTAAACCCTATAAATTTGCCATGGAGTTAGCAGTGCCTGCGCCTGCTATGAACCTAAATGATTTCAAATATAACTTTGCAGGTGGACTTCCTGATCTTAATTGCTTCCCATATAAACAATTTAAACGTTCTTTAAGTTATGTCTTTAATCATGTAGATACCAGTAAGTTTCACTATGGTGATATAAGCGGAGTCAGTGAGTTAAAGCAGCAAGTAAGCAGCTATTTACACAAAGCACGTAACCTTAAAGTAACTGATTTACTAATATGCAATGGCTCTCAGGAAGCATTATTTTTAATTTCAAAAGCTTTTATAAATAAAGGTGATTTTGTCGCGGTTGAGACGTTAGGTTATCCGCCAGCTCGTAAAGCTTTTGCGGCATGCGGTGCACAATTAGTAGATATAAAACAAGATGAGCATGGTCTTTGTGTTGACGATTTAAAAGCACAACTTAGTCGCTACTCAATTAAAATGCTGTACTTAACTCCACTGCATCAATACCCGACAACCGTAACTTTATCGCCTACACGGCGTATGCAAATTTATCAGCTGTGTTATAAATATGGCGTGATGATCATAGAAGATGATTACGATCACGAGTTTCACTATAAGTGCCAGCCACTTCAGCCTATGGCAGCAGATGACCCAGCCGGTATCGTAATTTACCTTTCTACTTTCTCTAAAATTATGTTTTCTGCAGCCCGCATAGGCTACATATGTGCACCGCCAGAGGTTATTGCTCAGCTAAGTGCCTGGAAACAGTTAATGAATCATAAAAACGATGTGGTTATGCAATTAGCTGTAGCGCACTTTATGAAGGAAGGGAGTTTTGAGACGCACTTAAAACGAATGACCAAGCTCTACAAGCAAAGGTTTGAGGCAATGGACAACGAGTTAAACCTTATGCAATCAAAGGGCTTACCAATAGAATATATAAAGCCTGATGGTGGCATGGCTATGTGGGTTAATTTAAATACAAATACAGCAGGCCTAAAACCAATATTGCAAAATAAAAGTATTTATCTACAAGTAGAGCATGAATTTTATTTTTCAGGTTCAGTACGAAGTTTAAAACCTAAACGTTTTAGTTATTTACGGTTAGGTTTTGCAGGGCAATCTATAGAGACAATGCAAGCAGGGCTCTCATTAATTGCTAAACATGTTTATTAGGTTACTTTTTAAAGCTCTCAGCATCATAAAATAATGGCTTTAATGTACCGCAGTTTATAAATTTATAAGTAAGCTCATTTTGTGTAGGAATAAGCTTAAACGATCTAAATTTTTGCATGCACGCATTCACTAAATCAACAAAAATTAAGTGATTATAACTAGGGGCTTGCTCAATTTTATGAATATAAATACGTTCAGTGCTGCCTAAATCAATCATGTCGTATTCTTGCCATTGAGTTGGCTTTGGTAAGTCTTTTAATTGTCGTGCATAAAGCTGTTTACTCATTTCTATTGCAATATTAGAATAAATTAAAGAGCCATCTTTTCTGTAATCGCCTTCAAATACATCTGCGGTAATTGTTATTTCATCACCGCGCATTAAACGTTGGATATTAAAAGGTTGAGGCTTTAAGGTTATAAGCTCAGCGTTGCGCACAAACTCTAAAAAAGCAACGTTTGGATTTTTGATTCTATAAACCACTTGCACATCATGTGGCAGTTTATAGCTTGGTAAATTAAGCGCATAAATCCCCGAACCTTTGTTAACTAAAGCCATAGCGTGCTCAGCATTGTATTTCGGGTCAAGTGGTGGCAATTCTGCTGGCCCTTCCTCAGCAAAAGCGCATCCGCTTATAGTAATGATCAACAAAGTAAGTAATAAACGCATAATAACCTCAATTAATTTATAAGCTTAAATTGTAGTATATGGCTTTAATAACTCTAAATTTAATAGGTTTATTTTAAATACACATAGTAAAAAGGCTCGAAAGAGCCTTATTGCGTTTAAATGCGGTAGGTTTTTACCTAATCGCTTTTTTAACTTCACGCCAGTCAATAATCTTAAAGTTTTGTGGTTGTAGTGGCATACGGTTGTAGCCGTCTTGCACTATAAGTATGCCTTCAGGATAGCCTGGTAAAGCTTTTGCTGTAACGGTTAAGCCGTCCGTTTCACCTGCGCCGTCAATGCCTTTATCTAGGTTAGCAACTACATTAAACTTACCTGCAAAGCTGAGACTAGGCTGTGTATTATCTGATATTTTATAAAGCACGTAGCTATTGTCACCTTGGCTTGATACTACTAAATAACGAGCATCATCAGCATGATAAATTTCCATGCCCTCAACATCTGCCACAAGTTGCTCATTTATACCTTGTAGCATGACCGCTTTGTTACCAGAGGTTGGCTCTGCACCGATATACCAAATACCAGCATCTTCTTCACCTACAAATAATTGGCCTAGTTTATCATCAGCGCTACAGCCTTCAGGCTGGCTTGGTAGGGTAAACTCTCTAACCAGTACACCGCTTAGGTTATCTTGCTCACCGGTGAGTTTATATTGCTGGAATAAACCTGATTTATCATTAATAAACACGTATTGACCAGAATCAGATGAATACATACACATACCGTAAATTTCGGCTAGGTTTGTTGCTACTTCTGTTACATGGTTTACTTTGTTCTCGCTATCGACAGTAAACACGCTAATACTGTTAAGTGTGCGATTACTGGCAGTGATCCAAGTATGGGTTTGGTTGTTTATACTTTGATGCTGGCGTACATCAACATTATTTAAACGCCCTACATTAAGCGACTGTACTTTGTTACCCTCAAGGTCATAGACCATTAACCCACGGCGTTTATCTGTGCCCAATATTAAGCTGTTTTTAGCGTCTTGCTCGTTGACCCAAATAGCCGGATCATCAGCTGCATCACCAAATGCTGCAACGGGTGTTGTTTGTGCATTGGCATGAATATGCGTCATGGCAACTTTATTTATTGAAGGCGCAGGCTGTGCACTGTAGTTAACGTTTGCTTCGATATATGCGCCCGTTTCATCATCTATTAAAACAAGCTGTGCTTGATTATCATTAATCAAATTCGCTGCAACTGATTCAATAGCTAATTCGCCACTTAATGACCATTTGCTTAGTTTTTCTGTTTGGGTATTGTAGGCATAAACCATATTGCCATCAGTGGCACTGAGCCATAAAGTACCGTCTTGTGATACTGATAAAGCCCCGATTTCAGTTTTTAATTCACCGTACGGCTCAACTAATGCAACAGGCTGTTTATTGGCATTTGATTCTGCATCAGCATTAATGGCCCACACGCCGAGCTCTGCTTCACCAACATACAGAGTTTTAGTTTCATCATTTACGGCGCAGCCTGAAGCTTCCGTGACTGCTGAGAACTCACGTACTGCGATATTTTTAGCTTGGTTAGTGGCTAAATCATAAATAACAGTTTCGCTGATCAGGCCTCGAACATCCGGTACAAACGCTGATACAGTCTCGGTATTACTGTTTTTAAATAAACAGACGGCATCAGGTTGGGCTTGAGGTGGGCTAATGCGAGTGAGCTCTTCTAGCTGCCAAGATGATGCATTGTTGACTAGATTAAAAATAACGACATTGTCTTGATTGTTATCAATACTTGCGAGTATGAAATGCTGTGCCGATAGTTTTTTCAGTGAAATTGACTCGAAGTTACCAGCCAACAACACACTGCTTTGTTTTATATCGCTAAGTAATAAACCTTGGCTTTCACTTGCTACTACCCATTGATTATTACCAAGAGCAGCCGCTTGTGACCCTTGCATATTTTGTTGTGGGCCAAACGGCGTTACCTTGATAGAACCTGTTGCTAAAAGCGCTTCGTTTTGAACGGCTTCTTTATGGTTACTACACCCGTTGAGTACAGTTAAAAGAAGTGCGCTTGATAGCACTGTTGAGATTGTATTTAGTTTAAATTTCATTTTTTTATCCTTTACTTTCCAATATGCTTTTCAGTGCTAAAACGTACTTCACCCAAATGGTTGATAGCGCTAACTTTGAGTGTTTCACCATTGATTGATACACTTAAAAAGCCTGGGGTTGCTTCTGCATAGCGGGTAAACTCACGCTGTTTCACAAAGCGTGCTTCACTGCCTCCACCAGAGACAAAGTGAGCAATATTGCTATTTTCAGGTTGGTTGTATTGCAAGTCGTGCTCGTGCCCAGCGATATAAGCGTGCACGTTATGACGCTCCATTATGGGTTCTAAAATATCGCGAAGACCTTGGTTACGACCAAAGCGTTTACCACTTGAATAAAGCGGGTGATGGCCGACCACAATCTTCCATTTTGCGTCACTACCCGCAAGTTGGGTTTCAAGCCAGTTAAGCTGGGTTTTATAACCTTGCCCTTGAGTTGAACGGTATTTGTCGCGGGTTTTATATTCAGGTTGAATTGGGTTGGTATCTAAAAATACCATCAACACTTGCTCGTTGTTCTCAAGCACAAACGTTTTGCTGTAATACCTTGCTGGTAATTGCCAGCGCTGACTTTTATTTGTGTAGTCAATTTGGGCTTGAGCATTACCTAGGTAATCGTGATTACCCAAAACAACGTACCAATCTTCAAAAGTGTGCGGGCCGTGGTAAATATCTTCATAGGCTGATTGCCATAGTGGATCGTTTACACTTGCCACTCCGTTTGGGTAAAAGTTATCACCCGTTGAGATAATAAAATCTGCATCGGTTTGATACATGGCTATTTCTAGCTGGTGGGCCACTTCTTTTTGATAAAAATGGCCGTTGTGTCCCCAGTCACCAATGACCATAAAGTTAAGGCTATCGGGTAGTGTATCTAACTTGGCAATTTTTTGCTGTTGATAAAGCGCATCTTTATATATAACCGTCTCAGCTGCGAACGTGCTAGATGTGACTAGCAAGGCGGCTGTAATTAAAGATAACTTAAACATGGTGTGCTCCAAAATAAGCACGTAATGCATACCACTACGTGCTTAGCTGATTTTAGAATGCGTAACGCAACATGACTTGAATAACTGGACCTGCTTCTTCAGATTCCAGTTCGTACTCATCAAAGTCACGATTGTTTTGGTCATCAAGTGAGTCAAACTTGTTAAATACCTCATCTTTACTGGCATCAAGTAAGTTTGAACCTACTAGGCGAAGGGTTACGTCATCCCAGCGCTTTTCAACGAATAGCTCTAAGTCAGCACCATAAGAAGTCGTTACTTCTTCACCCACAAAACGTCCGTATGCATCGCCTTGGTTACGGTACGTTGCACCAAATGATGCACGCAATGTTGGTAAATCGTGGATAAAGCCTACGTTGTAAACATAATCTGATTGGTCGTTAAATTTACGTTTGCCAAAACTGTCTTCAACTTCACTGTCAAGCCAAGAGTAATTCAAGAAGATACCAGTATTAGGCATGTCCAAGGCGCTAAGTGGGGTTGATAAATCAAACTCAATACCTTGAACTGACCCATCGCCAGTATTTTGTGGTTGCAGTACAAATGTGCCTTCACCTTCTGAGCCTTCATCACCGGTACTGGCAATTTCGATTAAATCGCTTACGTCACGGTAAAATACGTTCACACCGACAACACCACTTTTCCCTAAACGGTATTCGTAGCCTAAATCGATACCCCAAGATGATTCTGGTTTAAGGTTTGGGTTACCTAAAAAATCATTATCGGCAAGCTCTTCTTCAAGCAGGGCAGGTGTCATGTAGTCAAAGTCAGGGCGACGTAAGCTACGTGCAACAGAGGCACTCACCCGACCATTATCACTTACACTGTAACGAAAGTGAGCTGATGGTAAGAAAAAGTCATAGTCGTTCTGTGCAGTTACGCCTTCATTGGTATCGGTAATACTAGAATCTGTTGACTCCCAACGTACGCCCATCTCCCATGAGAACACATCAGCTTCGTGTTTAATTAATGCAAATAAGTCAAAGCGGTCTTCTTCAAGCGTATTAACGCCTCCGTCTACTGCTTCAAATTCGTTGTTAAATTGTGCTAATGACATTGGCGTCTGGTTAAATTGATCCCAGCCAGTAAGTGTTTGCTCACTTTCATCTTCAGCTTCAAAAATTGCTGTGTCGCGCTCTTTTCCTTGAACAAAAGCACCAAACTGAACTTCTTTTGAGTCACCTAGCAGTAAGCTATGTTGCCATTGTAATGACCATTCTTTATCGTCAATATCAACAGTTTCTTCTGCTTCCTCAAAGACCATTGGGAGCTCAGATGTATCGAGCTCAACTTCTTGCTCGTAAACTGATTCTTTAAAGCTGGCATAGCCTATTTTAAATTTGCTGGTACCGCCGAGTAGTGATAATTCATAGCCAGAATTTATGTTGTAGTTGGTTTGATCAATAATCGAAACGTTTGCGTTATCCGAGAGTAAATTACCGCCTTCAACAATAGAGCCTGAGTTTGCAGTAGGATCGTCGTATTCAAAAGAGCGTTCGTCTTCGGTACGGTCTGTATCAACCCACATAGCGCTAATATCAAACTTACCACCGTTATCAAATACTTTTTCAAAGCTGGCATTTAATGATGTGTCATCGCCATCACGGGTATCAGATTGATCTTCACGGTTATCAAAATCATCAGTTGCGTAATTAGGATTATTTTCAGGGCTATCACCATAACGTATGCTTGATTTTTGTTTTGGGTTATAACGACCTTGAAAATTAGCGCCTAATAGTAAACGTCCACCTGCAAACTCAGTACCGTAAACGCCCGCAAAGCTTTCTTTTAGTTCACCATCGTCATAGCGTAAGCCTCCTGCGCGAATGTAACCGCCGTCTAAGCTGTAGCCATCGCGAAGTACAATGTTAAGTGTACCGGCAATTGCATCGGCAGAGCGGTTGGCACTTGATGAACGAATTATTTCTACACGCTCGATTAATTCTGCTGGAATACGGTCAACAAAAAATGAGCGATCAGCACCGGCGCCTGGAACTTCTTCGCCATTGATCAGTACTTTTGTGTAAGCAGGGCTCAAACCGCGCATACGTGCGCCGTCAGATTCAAGTACGTCTGATAAAAATGTAACACTAGGGACACGCTTTAGTGCATCACCTGCGGTGAGTGGCTCAAAGCGTTGAAAATATTCTTGAGAGTATTCAAGTGTTGGGGCTAGTTCTTGTGAGCGGTTGCGATAGCCAATCTCACCATATACAACAAGCTCTTCAGAGACTTTGACTTCAGGCTCTCTTGGTGATGTTTGTTCTTGTGCATTCACGCTAACGCTAAATTGGCTCAGTGCTAATGCCGCTACAACAGCATTTAATTTAAATTGTTTCATTGATTTGCTCCGATTGTCCTTGGTTTGGTGAGCAAACTAAAAAAAGTTAATGACGCTAATGTGACAGTTTTAAAGTTAATCCGCGATAAATCCTTAATTTATCGGCTTTAGACTCTTCATTTGAGCTTTTAAAACAGCACTACGAGTCACTGATAATGGCTGTTGCGAGATAATTTTTTTATAAATTTTAATCTGAATGTCATATCAATGAGCCAAAATGACCCTGACGTATAAAATGATCCCGCGCTAGCATATGGGTTAAACCCAACTTAAGAAGATTCAATATCATGCGATATAATCCATTTACCAGTCATGTAAAATTAACCAATACGATTATTTTGTTCTTGGTCATTGCCGTTACAATATGCGCTTACTTTGGCGAACTTAAGCAATGGCAAGAAATTGCGTGGCTCGATATTGTTGGTGAAGGCGGTATTGTACTGATGACCCTGAGCTGGATAATCGCTTTACTTATCTCACGCCCGCCAGGCAAAGTAACCACTTTACTAGTGCTAGGTTTAGGTTTGTTTATGTTCTCAGCCACGCTCGATTTACTCGATGAATGGTTAAAACAACCTTCACAATTATGGCTCTCCTGGTTTGAATCACTGCCAGCGCCGTTTGGTATGTCGCTTACAAGCGCTGGGCTTTATTATTGGCATCAAGAGCAGTTTGTTTTAAATCGTCAATTGCGTCGTCGTGAAGCACATTTAAGAGAGCATGAAAAAGTCTGCCCTGTAACAGGGTTATACCGGATTAATTACTTCCACTCGCTAATACAGCAACGCCAAAGTGAACAACAAGCAGCCATCTTAGGCATTATTGACATTCGAGACTTTGCAAAGTTTAACGAGCAGTTTGGCTTTAGTGAAGGCGATAGGTTACTAAGAGAAATTAGTGATTTATTAGTAATGAACTGCCGTTTGAATGATGTGTTATGCCGCTATGCAGGTGACTGCTTTATTGTGCTTATGCCGAGCACCAGCCGAAGCCAAGCAAAAGAATTATTAGCGCAAATGAAAGCGGCGCTTAATCATTGTGCGTTTAAAGTCGCAAAAAGCAAAGGTGCACAATTTCAGCATATTCTAACCGCCACAATGGCTATGGATTTAGCGCAAGATCCAGTGCAGCAAACCAGCCAATTACATCAACAACTACAACAACAAAAGGCGCTTGTAGGTGCAGCAGTATATTAGCTTAGATGATAAATACCTAAGCGCCGAGGGCATTATCACTGCGATGGTGGAGCTTGCTCAAGGGCGAGGGATCCCCTTGCATAAGTTACTGCGTGGTACGGGTATTTTTGAGCAAGACTTATATGATTTATCACAGCGTTTTAGTTTGTCGCAGCTATTAGCATTAATTTGTCAGTTTAAAACCTTAATGAAAAGTAACGACAGTGGTTTTTTACTTGGTCATCAATTTGTTAATGATGTTAGCCCTACAATGCAAAGTGTTCGCTTAAGCCCGACGCTTGGTGCTGCGTTAAAACAGTTGCAACAGATTCGCGCCACGTTAGCCCCATTATTTTTTACTCGTGGGCATATTTTCCAAAATGATTTCTATCTGTATTTGCAGCCAAGTCTTGGTATGGACGAATCGTTAAATAATTATTGTTTAGAAATATACAGCGCTGCGTTTATGAGTTTACTAAAAAGAGTCAGTAATCACTATCCGCATTGTTATTATGACTTTACCTGTAAACGCCCACGGCATATTCAAGAGTATGAACAGCATTTAGGTTTGCGGGTACGGTTTGAGCAACCCTATACTCGTTGGCATTTTGATAAACAATTGCTTAAGTGTGTAAATCCAGAGTCGAGTCCATTGCGGTGGCAGCAATGTATTGCACAAAGTGAGTTACATAAGAATGTATCGCAGTCTTTTGTTAAAGCTGTTTGCCAACGTATTTATCGGGATAAAAATAATAGCCTTGCTAATAGCGCAGAGTATTTTGCAATGAGCCCAGCTACATTTAAACGTAAATTAAAACAACATGGTGTGAGTTATTCGCAATTACAAGATGAGCAAAATAAACTTAAAGCACTGCATTTACTCGGTGTACGCCAGCAAGGCAATGAACAAGTCGCGATGCGTTTAGCATTTTATGATATTCCTAATTTTCGCCGCGCTTTTAAGCGCTGGACCGGCATTACACCGAGTCAGTTAAAAATATAACTAAAAACGGGCTGCTTGCTCAATAACAATACCGTGGCGCTGCGCTAAACGCTTATGGTTTCTGTCGTAACCACCGCCAATAACACTGGCTACGGGGGTGTTGTGTTCAAGGCAGCGCTTGAATACTAAATGATCACGCTTTTTAATACCCTCCCACGTTATATCTAGTTTACCTAAGCCGTCGTCTTGCCAAATATCTACACCTGCATCGTAAAGTACTAAATCGGGGTTTAACTCTTTTAATAAAAACTGCAGGGTGTCGTCAACAATGCCTAAGTATTCAGCGTCTTGCATATTATTAGCAAGGCCAATATCTAAATCACTGGGGGATTTTCTAAACGGGAAGTTTTTTTCGCAGTGTATAGAGCAGGTATACGCATAGGGCTGGTGCGCAAGCATTGCAGCTGTGCCATCGCCTTGGTGTACGTCTAAATCAAAAATGAGCACGTTGGTCACTTCACCGCTTTGTATTAACGTTTGTGCGGTAAAGGCTAAGTCGTTAACCATACAAAAACCTGAGCCAAAATCGCTATGAGCATGGTGAGTACCGCCTGCTAAATGGCACGCCAAACCATGCTCTAATGCTAAGCGAGCAGTACGTAAAGTACCTTGGGGGGCAGTGAATGTACGGTTCATTAGCGGTTGCGACCAAGGTAGGCCAATGCGGCGCATGGCTTTTTCATCTAGGCGGTTATGCCATAAATCGTGAATGTAGTTTTCGCAGTGTACAAGCTCTAGTGGCTCTGGGGTGCCAAGTGCAGGCGCAATTAGGTTAGGGCCAATTAAGCCTAGCTCTGCTACGTGTTTGTATAATTGCGCAAATTTACTCATAACAAAACGATGTTTAGGATCAAAGTTAAATGAGTAATTAGAATGATATACCAAAGGTAAATGTGGATTTAAGCGCATAACTACACAGTTTATAAAGTTTGCGCTATGGTAATCAACTTATGTATTTGAGTCTATTGTGGCTCATGAATAAGTAATGCAAGTTCACGATGTAGTAGTTCGTCATCAGCTAAATTTAGCTCTACTAAGCGCTTTAAATAAGTGATGCTATCTATATCAATATGGTGACACTTTAAGCCAATATGATCCTCTTCTATATGGCACATTACTACGTCCATTTTTATTTCTATATCGCTTTGTTCAAGGGTGAAACGTAGCGTTGCTTCACTATTTTTATTGTCGTTAAAGGCATCGCACTTTGTAATTAGTGCACCATGAAGCGAAACATCAAGCAACTTACACGGGTATTTATGGTTATCAAACTCAAGTAGTGCAGTGGTTGAAAACAACACACGAGAAAACTGACGACGATTTTGCATATCTTAATTTATCCTTATAGTTATTATATAAATCAAGCATAGCGGGAAATAAGCCAAACAGATAAAAAATGACATAAAAAAGCCCCGTATAAATGCAGGGCTTGTAATATCGTTATCGATTAACCAATTTTTTTGTACTTAATACGCTTAGGTTGTGCAGCTTCTGCGCCTAAGGTCTTTTTAAGCCACTCTTCGTATTCAGTGTAGTTACCATCGAAGAAGTTAATTTGGCCTTCGTCGCGGTAATCTAAAATATGCGTTGCAATACGGTCAAGGAACCAACGGTCATGCGATATACACATTACACAGCCAGGGAACTCTAAAATAGCGTTCTCAAGCGCGCGTAGTGTTTCAACGTCTAGGTCATTGGTTGGCTCATCCAGTAGCACCACGTTACCACCTGCTTTTAAAAGTTTAGCAAGGTGTAAACGGTTACGCTCACCACCCGATAAGTCTTTTACAAACTTTTGCTGGTCGTTACCTTTAAAGTTAAAACGGCTAACGTATGCACGGCTTGGGAACTCAAAATTACCAATTTTTAGTACGTCTTGACCATCAGATATCTCTTCAAATACTGTTTTGCTTTCGTCCATGTTGCCACGGAACTGATCAACCGTAGCTAATTCTACTGTTTCACCAATGCTAATATTACCGCTGTCTGGCTGCTCCTCACCGCTTAGCATTTTAAACAGTGTAGATTTACCTGCACCATTGGCACCAATAATGCCCACAATAGCGCCTTTTGGCATACTAAAGCTTAAATCGTCAATGAGTACGCGATCGCCAAAGCTCTTACGAATATTGCTAACTTCAAGCACTTGGTCGCCTAAACGCGGGCCCGGTGGAATAAACAACTCGTTAGTTTCGTTACGTTTTTGGTAATCAGATTGTTGTAGCTCACTAAATTGTGCCATACGTGCTTTAGACTTAGCTTGGCGACCTTTAGGGTTTGAACGCACCCACTCAAGCTCTTGAGCAATTGATTTTTGGCGTGCTTTTTCAGATTTTTGCTCTTGCTGTAAACGTGCATCTTTTTGTTCAAGCCAAGAAGAGTAGTTACCTTCCCACGGAATACCTTCACCACGGTCAAGCTCTAATATCCAGCCAGCTACATTATCAAGGAAGTAACGGTCATGCGTTACTGCCACAACAGTGCCTTCGTAATCATGTAAGAAACGCTCAAGCCATGCAACCGACTCAGCATCTAAGTGGTTAGTAGGCTCATCGAGAATAAGCATATCTGGCTTTTCAAGTAATAAACGACAAATAGCAACACGACGACGCTCACCACCTGAAAGGTGCTCAATTTTAGCATCCCATTCTGGTAGGCGAAGTGCATCTGCTGCGCGTTCTAAAACGTTGTCGATGTTGTGGCCATCGTGCGCTTGAATGATTGCTTCAAGCTCACCTTGCTCTTTAGCAAGTGCGTCAAAGTCAGCGTCTTCCATTGCGTACTCGTTGTACACTTCGTCAAGGCGGTTAAGGGCGTGCTTAACTTCACCAACGGCTTCTTCAACAATTTCGCGAACTGTTTTGCTTTCGTCCAGCACTGGCTCTTGCGGTAAGTAACCAATTTTAGTACCTGGTTGAGGGCGGGCTTCACCTTCAAACTCTTCATCAACACCCGCCATAATACGTAGTAATGACGATTTACCAGAGCCATTTAAACCAAGCACACCAATTTTAGCACCCGGGAAAAAGTGCAACGAAATATCTTTTAAAATTGTGCGCTTAGGTGGCACAACTTTAGATACTCGACTCATCGAGAATATAAACTTATCAGGTAAAACCATGGAGGAAAGCCTTCAAATAATAATAAAAATTTCAATGTTGTATTGTAGTTGTTGAGGGGTTAAACAGTCAACGAATGCCGTATAGAACAATACGCTAATCTAAAAGGCACTTTATTTTATTGCCCATTTAAAACATTACTATTACAGGGTTTCTATTGTGTAAAATTCTGTAATCTATTGTTTTATATTGTTCAAATACATTTCATTTTTAACAAAAGTGGTACAGTATATTTACAAGTTGTAAAGCATAAGCAAATTTTACAGGCAGAACACTCATAGTCGTTGTAAAACATCGCATAATTAAATATTACAAAGGTTTAAAGGAATGAACATGAAAACAGTTACAAAGTTAGGGGCATTACTTTTGGGTTTATACTCATTTTCGAGCCAAGCAGACATACTCCACGTAAATGGCTATTACCAAGGAGTAGGGATAGGGTCTACGCAAATTGATGTATACGAGAGTGATAGCATACAGTTTACAACGCTCTACGGCCGATTTGGATATCAGTTTTCGCGATACTTTGCATTAGAAGGGCGTGTAGGATTTGGATTAAATGATGAATCAACCCCTTTAAACGGAATTGTTTATACTCAAAACCCGCAGGACGGTTCGCTTACCTCAGAACCCATTCAGAGCCAAATTGATTCAAGCCTTGATTTGCAAACAAGTATATTTGTAAAAGCTAATTACCCAATTTCATCTCGAGCTGACGTGTTTTTATTTGGTGGCTATGGCAGAAATAAATTAAGTTACAATGAAGGTGAAATAAGAAACCTTGCAGAATCAATAACTGGCTCAGATACAAATTCTACGTTAATCACTGAGCAAAATTATGACGAAGGCGGTGTAACGTATGGTACTGGGATTGACTATAGGTTAACTCAACGCTGGCAAGTTAGCGCTGAATACCAATATTTTGATACAGATGAAGGCGATATTTACGCTCTTAATTTATCTGTAAATTATCGTTTTTAATTGAAATAGCGCTACTGGTTTTAGTAGCGCTACCTTAATACACTTAAACAAAGTACTTCAATATAAATGCATTCCCCCCTCATTTTAGTAATTCTTAGAAAATCATGAATAAATTTCATTTAGACATCTATACATCTAGAGGTTGATATTTTTGGCGTTCTGTTCATAATGAGAGCGTATTAATTCTCGGTTTTTATGAGCAGGAGCTTAGAAGATGCCAATTACAGTTAAAGACGAACTACCGGCTATTGCCCGTTTACGCGAAGAAAACGTGTTTGTAATGCCAAAAAGTCGTGCGAAAACGCAAGAAATACGTCCAATGCGTTTGGCTATTTTAAATTTAATGCCTAATAAAGTAGAAACCGAAGTACAGTTTATTCGTTTGCTTGCAAATTCGCCTTTGCAAGTAAATGTAGAGCTATTGCGCTTAGATACGCACCGCAGCAGTAGCAATTCTGAAGAACATCTAGATACTTTTTACCGTTATTTTTCAGAAGTAAAAGATAATAACTACGATGCCTTATTAGTAACTGGCGCGCCACTAGCACACCTAGAATACGACGATGTAGCCTACTGGGACGAACTAAAAGTTATTATTGATTGGGCAGAGCAGCACGTTACCTCTACGTTGTTTTCGTGCTGGGCGGCGCATGCCGCGCTGTATCATCGTTACAATTTAAAGCGTGATTTGAAAGAAGATAAACTATGTGGCGTGTTTACCCACCAGTGTTATTTTGATCACGGTGCATTAACTCGTGGCTTCGACGACACCTTTTTAGTGCCGCACTCACGTTATGGCCACATTGATATAAATAAAATTAATGCCTGCGACGATATAGTGGTATTGGCAGGCTCTGAAAAAGTAGGCGCCTACTTAATGAAAAATAAGTCGGGCAGCCAAGTGTTTATAACCGGCCACCCAGAATACGATGCCGACACATTAAAAGCAGAGTACGAACGCGATTTACAAAAAAGCCCAGACGCACCAAAACCCGAAAACTATTTCCCAAATAACGATGCAAGTAAAAAGCCGTCAAAAACGTGGCAAAGCCATGCCTTTTTGCTTTTTTCGAACTGGTTAAATTACTACGTGTACCAAACTACACCTTATGATATTAATTTAGTTAGCCAAGATGTGAGGACTAACAACTATGCCGAATAACGTGCCAAACAAAAATAAGCAAAGCGAATTAAGCGCTGCGCTAAAACAGCGTATTTTAATTTTAGATGGTGCAATGGGCACCATGATCCAAACTCACAAGCTCGAAGAAGAAGACTACCGAGGTGAGCGCTTTAAAGACTGGCACGTGCTAATAAAAGGCAATAACGATTTATTAAGCCTTACCAAGCCCGAGTTAATTGCCGATATACACCGCAGCTTTTTAGTCGCCGGTGCAGATATTATTGAAACCAATACTTTTAACTCAACCACCATTTCGATGGAAGATTACGACATGGCAAGTATAAGCCGTGAGGTAAACTTAGAGTCGGCAAAACTCGCACGCTCAATATGTGACGAGTTCACCACTAAAAATCCAGAAAAACCACGCTATGTAGCGGGTGTTTTAGGGCCAACATCTAAAACCTGTTCTATCTCGCCAGATGTAAACGACCCAGGTTACCGTAACGTAACGTTTGATAAGCTGGTTACGGCCTATGTTGAGTCTACCCTTGCATTAATGGAAGGCGGCGCTGATTTAATACTTATCGAAACCATATTCGACACCCTCAATGCAAAAGCAGCCTCATTTGCAGTAGAAGAAGCGTTTGAGCAAGCAGGGCGCACATTACCTGTAATGATCTCGGGCACAATTACCGATGCCTCAGGGCGTACGCTTTCGGGGCAAACAACCGAAGCATTTTATAACTCTATTCGCCATATAAAACCTATTTCGATTGGCCTTAACTGCGCCCTAGGGCCAGACTTACTTCGCCAATACGTAGAAGAGCTTTCGCGCGTATGCGAAACCTTTACCTCAGTACATCCAAATGCCGGTTTACCTAACGAATTTGGTGAGTACGACCTAGAAGCACCTGAAATGGCTGCCGAGATTATAGATTGGGGCAAATCGGGCTTTATAAATATTGTGGGTGGCTGCTGCGGTACAACGCCTGAGCATATTCGTGCGTTTGCTAAAGGGCTTGAAGGCGTTAAACCTCGCCCATTACCAGAGCTTGATGTACGCATGCGTTTATCAGGCCTTGAAGCCTGTAACTTAAACTAGGAGCCAACATGACACAGCAAATTGCAGTATTTACCAATGTTGGCGAGCGTACCAACGTAACAGGCTCGGCCATGTTTAAACGCTTAATCATGGAAGAAGACTATGAAGCGGCGCTTACCGTTGCCCGCGAACAAGTAGAAAATGGCGCCCAAGTTATTGATATAAACATGGACGAAGCCATGTTGGACTCAAAAGCGGCCATGGTTAAGTTTTTAAACTTAATTGCCTCAGAGCCTGATATTTCTAAAGTGCCTATTATGGTCGACTCCTCTAAATGGGAAGTAATAGAAGCAGGCTTAAAGTGTATTCAAGGCAAGGCTATTGTTAACTCAATATCGCTTAAAGAGGGCGAAGAGCCGTTTAAACGCCAAGCTAAAATTATTAAACGCTTTGGCGCAGCCGCTGTTGTTATGGCGTTTGATACCGATGGCCAAGCCGACACCGCAGATAGAAAATACGAAATATGTGCGCGCAGCTACAAAATATTAGTAGAAGAGATTGGCTTCCCGCCGGAAGATATTATATTCGACCCTAATATATTTGCCGTAGCCACCGGTATAGAAGAGCACGACAACTACGCAGTAGAATTTATTGAAGGCACACGCCGCATTAAACAAAACTTACCGCACTGTAAAGTGTCGGGCGGGGTGTCTAATGTATCGTTTTCGTTTAGGGGTAATAACCCCGTGCGTGAAGCTATTCACTCAGTGTTTTTATACCACGCGATAAAAGCGGGCATGGACATGGGTATTGTAAACGCAGGCCAGCTTGCTGTTTATGACGACATCCCCGAAGAACTTCGCAAAGCCGTAGAAGACGTAATCCTTAACACCGACCCCGGTGCAGGTGAGCGCCTTGTAGAAATAGCCCCTAAGTTTTCAGGTATGGCACAAGCCGAACGCGTAGAAGATTTAGAATGGCGCACATGGCCTGTTGAAAAACGCCTAGAGCACGCTCTTGTAAAAGGCATTACCACCTTCATAGATGAAGATACCGAAGAGTGCCGCGCAGCTGCCGATAAACCTATTCACGTAATTGAAGGGCCATTAATGGATGGCATGAACGTAGTAGGGGATTTATTTGGCGCAGGTAAAATGTTTTTACCGCAAGTTGTTAAATCAGCCCGTGTAATGAAGCGAGCCGTAGCCTACCTAGACCCATACATAGAAGCTGAAAAAGAAGAAGGCGCCACTAACGGTAAAGTGGTTATGGCCACCGTAAAAGGCGACGTGCACGACATAGGTAAAAACATTGTAGGCGTAGTACTGCAATGTAATAACTACGAAGTAATCGACTTAGGCGTAATGGTACCTGCCGAAAAAATACTGCAAACAGCTATCGACGAAAAAGCCGACATAATCGGCCTTTCGGGTTTAATTACCCCATCGCTTGACGAAATGGTACACGTAGCCAAAGAAATGACCCGCCGAGGCTTTGAGTTACCGCTTATGATTGGCGGCGCAACGACCTCTAAAGCGCATACTGCAGTTAAAATTGAGCCACAGTACGACAAAGGCGTCGTGTACGTAAATAACGCCAGCCGAGCAGTGGGCGTAGTATCGAGCTTGTTATCTAAAGAGCTAAAACCAGCCTTTTTAGAAAAAACAAAAGCCGAGTACGTAAAAGTGCGCGAGCAACAAGCGCGCAAAAAACCACGTTCAAAACCGGTTACCATACAGCGTGCACGCGATAACGCAGCACAACTCGATTGGGATAACTACACGCCACCAGTACCTAAAAAGCTGGGCGTGACTGAGTTTAAAAATGTATCAATCGCCACGCTGCGTAAATATATAGATTGGACCCCATACTTTATGACGTGGTCAATCGCTGGTAAATACCCGCGCATAATGGACGACGAAGTCGTTGGCGAGCAAGCACAAAGCTTATTTAAAGACGCTAACGACATGCTCGACGACCTTGAAAAAGCAGGCAGTTTACAGCCATTGGGTGTAATTGGTTTATTCCCTGCAAACCGCGTGGGCGATGACATAGAAATTTACACCGACGAAACCCGCAAAGAGCTGTTAAACACCTCGTGCCATTTACGCCAGCAAACCGAAAAAACCGACTTTGCTAACTATTGTTTAGCCGACTACATTGCGCCAAAAGGTACACCTGATTACTTTGGCGCGTTTGCAGTAACGGGCGGTTTAGAAGAAGACGACTTAGCCAATGCGTTCGACGCACAGCAAGACGACTACAATAAAATAATGGTAAAAGCGGTTGCCGACAGGCTTGCCGAGGCGTTTGCCGAATACCTGCACGAACAAGTGCGTAAAGACTACTGGGGATATGCACCCGATGAAAACCTCGGTAACGATGAGCTAATTCGCGAAAACTACCAAGGTATTCGCCCAGCGCCAGGTTACCCAGCATGCCCAGAGCACACCGAGAAAAAGAAAATTTGGCAGTTACTCGATACCGAAAAACGCATTGGCATGCAGCTCACCAGCTCATACGCCATGTGGCCAGGAGCTGCTGTTTCGGGCTGGTATTTCTCACATCCAGAGGCAAAATACTACGCCGTAGCCGCTATTCAAAAGGATCAGGTAGAAGATTACGCCAAGCGAACTAATATGACGCTCGAAGAGGCAGAAAGATGGCTATCGCCTAATTTGGGGTATGAGCCGGAATAAAAGAGCAGCGGTCAGTTTTTAGCTGTCAGCTATCAGTAAAAGAAAAACGAGCCTAATTAGGCTCGTTTTTGTTTTCAGATTAGGATTAACTACTAATGGTATTAACGATTAGTAATCGATATATCTACTTTATTTAATATCAAGTAGTTGTTTGCATATAGATAAGTTATTGTGACTATTAAATTTATACTAATTAATTGGATTTTTTGAATGGAGCTTCAGTGAAAAAAGAAGATGGTATATCTAAGTATAAATTAAATAAAATTGCAGTGGAGTCTTTGAGAAACACTATCCGCTTACATTTCGACTCGGTGCTACTTTACAATAACGGATCTTATCCAAGTGCACTACAACTCTCTATATTAGCTTTAGAAGAGTTCTCAAAAGCCCATTGGGTTGATCATTATATATGGTCATCTGAAACGAATGAAGGCTACCCAAATGCTGCTGAAGAGCTAGATTGGTTAAAAGGTTTATACGGTCATCCAAAGAAGCAGTGGAACTTTGTTGCAAGGGAAGTTGAGGATTATTCCCCAAACTTTATTTCAGTTATTCAAAGCCGGGAACTGGAAAGTAAAAAACAAAACTCAGTTTATGTTGGTTTACCTAGAATTAAGGGAAAGATTGATATTGATAGTAAAATCTCTACTCCATGGCAAATTAAACAAAAAGATGCAAAACAGCTCATTTCAATAATTAATGATGAATTAATTCGTATCATTACAAGAATTGAAGACGAGGAGTTTTATTTTGAAGGTGGAAAAGGTATGGATGAAGTTTTTGATTATGAAATATATAAAAAGCTTTTAAAGTGGCCTCATAAAAGTGGATTGAAAAATAAAAGCTGGAGACAAAAAAATAAGAGTGAAAATGATAAAATCTAAAGGTCTATTCATGAAGTATCTAAATTACATCTTCCTTTGCCTATCTCTACTTTTTACATCGAACGCATTTGCGCTTGAGCAAAAGTATCATGAGAGTGTTTTACCTGTTATTGCTGCATTTAAAACGCATGATAAAACTGCGATTGCTGCGCATATTCGCTACCCTCTAAAAAGGCAATACCCATTGCCTGACATTAAAAATGAAGCTGAGTTTATTAACCGCTTTGATGAAGTGTTTGACGACGAGCTTGTTGCCGTTATAGGCAGCTCTAATATTAATACCGATTGGGATAGCGTAGGTTGGCGTGGCATTATGCTAAATAACGGCGTGATGTGGATTGATACTGACGGTAAAATTATCGGTATAAATAGCCACACAGCCAAAGAGCAAGCATTTGCTAAACGCTTAATTGATCAAGACAAGCAATCTCTGCATTCAAGTGTTAATACTTTTAAAAAACCAATACTCAATTGGAAAACAGCTAATTACCATATTCGCGTTGATGATTTAGGCGAGCATAATTTTCGGTATGCAGTGTGGGGTATTGATAAAAAGATTAGCGATAAGCCCGATATGGTTTTACTAAACGGTGATATTACCTTTGAGGGTAGTGGCGGGAATCATCACTATACATTTAAAAATGGACGTTACAGTTATGTGTTACAAGTAACCATTATTGGTTGTGATACATCACCGCCAGGTTGGCTTGAAGTCTACAAAGACGATCAACGGGTTTTATCTGAAGATGTTATAAGCGCTATTTAATTTAGTATTAGCAACTTACTTAATAATGAGTAATGTTTTTTAGTACCAAACGTTCTAGTAATTAGTATTTTAATAAAATAGTTCTAAATGGTAGGCTAAAAAGTAGTAAGTAAATTAAAACCGTCCACGCGCTATAAGGAGCCGTCCTGTAAAGCGCTTTGCAAGGAGTCTAATATGATCACCCTTACCATTAATGGTAATAAGCATGAGTTTTCTGGCGACCCGTCAACACCCGTTTTGTGGTACCTGCGAGATGAATTAAATTTAACGGGGCCTAAGTTTGGCTGTGGTATGGCGCAGTGTGGTGCATGCACCATACATATTGATGGCGTAGCGCAGCGCTCGTGTGTACTACCGGTGTCGGCTGTAGTCGGGCGCAATATTACCTCTATTGAAGGGCTAAGCGAGCAGGGCGATCATCCAGTGCAAAAAGCGTGGGTTGAGCATAAAGTGCCGCAATGTGGGTTTTGTCAGTGCGGGCAAATTATGCAAGCGGCGAGCTTATTAGCAGCTAACCCCAACCCAACTGATGAAGAAATAGTGAGTAATATGTCGGGCAATATTTGTCGTTGTGGTACATACCCACGTATTCATAAAGCGATTAAATCGGCGGCTAAAACCATGGCAGGCGTTGAATATTTTGACCCAAATGATCAAGGGGAAGAGGTATGAAAAACGACAATACGTACTTTGACCTAAACCGTCGCCAATTTTTAAAAACCAGCGCAATAGGTGCATTAGTATTAGGCACTTATTTCGTAGGCAGTGCACCAAAAGCGTTTGCCGGCGTGTTAGAGCAACCGTCTGAGCAAGCAAAGCGAGCTAACTTATTTATAGCACTGCGTCCCGATGGCATGGTTGAAATAACCTGTCACCGCTCTGAAATGGGTCAGCAAATTCGAACGGCCATTGCTCAAATTGTGGCAGACGAAATGGAAGCCGCGTGGGATAAAGTAGTGGTTATTCAAGGTAAGGGCGACCCTAAATACGGGGATCAAAATACCGATGGTTCGCGCAGTATTCGCTACAACATGCAGCGCCTGCGCGAAATGGGCGCAAGCGTACGTTACATGATGCAGCACGCAGCCGCTAAATATTGGAAAGTTGAGCCTCAAACCTGTACAGCTAATCAGCACGTGGTTACCCACAGCTCGGGTAAAACGCTTGCCTATAAAGATTTAATTGACCTAGCGCTTGGTATTACACCGCCAGAGCCTGACAAGTTAACACTTAAAACACGTAAAGAATGGCGTTATATAAATACAGGTATGGCGCACATAGATTTAACCGATTTAGTAACCGGTAAAGCCACATTTGCTGCCGATGTACGCGAACCAAAAGCGCTGGTGGCTATTATTGAGCGCCCGCCGGTAGTAGGTGGTGTGGTTAAATCGTTTGATGCAAGTGCTGCTAAAGCAATTAATGGCGTAGTTGATGTTATTGAAATGCCTGTTCCAAAAGGCGCACCGCAATTTCAGCCAAAAGGCGGCATTGCTATTGTTGCTAAAAATACGTGGGCTGCATGGCAGGCGCGTAAAGCACTAAAAGTGGTGTGGGATGATGGTAAAAACGGCGATTATAATTCAGAGAACTTTAAAAAGTCGTTATTACAAACAGTGAGTGAGCCGCAAGCGCATGTGCGCGAAAAAGGCGATACCACTAGCGTATTAGCTAAATCGAGCAATAAGCTTGTAGCCGATTACTATGCGCCGCACCTAGCCCAAGCACCTATGGAGCCACCTTGCGCCACTGCAATGTACAATAAAGACAGTGTAGATATTTGGGCTGCAACGCAAAACCCGCAAGCAGATATGAAAACTGTAGCCGCACTACTGGGTATGGACGAGAGTAAAATTAACGTACATGTCACCATGTTAGGTGGCGGGTTTGGGCGTAAATCAAAACCTGATTTTTCGGCAGAAGCCGCCTACATTTCAATGAAAGTAGGGCAACCTATACGCGTTCAATGGACGCGAGAAGATGATATTCAGCACAGTTTTTATCATGCGGTATCGGCTCAACATATTGAAGCGTCATTAGATGAAAAAGGCAATATTGAGGCTTACTTACATCGCACGGCGTTTTCGCCAATTTTATCTACGTTTCAAGAAGGGGCAACGTCGCCTGCAGGCTTTGAGCTGCGCTTAGGCTTTACTGATAACCCTATAAACTCACCTAATTTAAAGCTTGAAAATGGCGAAGCACCCGCTAAAACTAGAGTAGGTTGGATGCGCTCGGTATCAAATATTTTTCATGCTTTTGCTATTCAGTCATTTATTGCTGAAGCGGCGCACAAAGCAGGACGCGATCAAAAAGACTATTTACTCGAAACCATAGGCCCTGATCGCATATTAGATGTAACCGAGCAAAATGCGTCGTACGATAATTATGGCGGCGATAAAGATGTTTACCCATTAGATATTGGTAAGTTACGTCATGTTATTGAAAAAGTAGCTGAAATAAGTAAATGGGGCCGAAAGCTTCCAAAAGGTCGCGGGTTAGGTATTGCAGCACACCGTAGCTTTTTAACGTATGTGGCAACGGTGGTTGAGGTAGAAGTATCTGATGTTGGCGACTTAAACGTGATTAAATCGTGGGTGGCTATTGATGCGGGTACGGTTGTAAACACCGATACTGTTAAAAACCAAACGCAAGGTGGCTCTATTTACGGTATTACCACTGCAATTAGCGATGGTATTACTTTTGATAAAGGCCGCGTGCAGCAAAGTAATTTTCATGATTACCGCGTACCACGTATGAGCGATTCACCTTTAGAGGTAGAAGTAGAAATAATACAAAGCGATGCGCCACCAGCAGGCGTAGGCGAGCCCGCAACACCGGTTTATGCTCCTGCATTGTGTAATGCTATTTTTGCCGCTTGTGGTAAGCGCATTAGGCAACTGCCTATAGGTAACCAATTAAAAGCGTAAATAACGTCCTTTTTTAGCCGTTAAACAAAAAAACCGCCAAATGGCGGTTTTTTTAGAAGTTAGCGATTAGTGAGTTTTTTCAAACTCATCTACTTCACGCTCTGCTTCTTCTTTAGATTTACCATACTGCTGCTGGATTTTACCTACTAGCTCTGTACGGCTACCTTCAATTTTGTCTAAATCGTCGTCAGTAAGATCGCCCCATTTTTGTTGCGCCTTACCTTTAAGTTCGTTCCAATTACCTTTCATACGATCGCTGTTCATAAGTTTCTCCTTACTTAGATTTAATTAACGTTCACTATAAAAAGAGCAAGGCGCGTACCAATAAGTTAAATTTAAATTTTGTATTTATAATCATGGTTTTATGTTTTTATTGGCGCAGTAGTAATTAATTTAGCGCGTATGTCCTTAAAAAATGTACAGAGCGGTCTGTAATTATTTCTGATTATGATGTCCTTTATAACCACACAGCTTTTGCGACGCGTTTATTTTTGGTTTTTGTTACAATGCTTACAAAGCAATTTTGGGTAAATAGCAGTGCTGCCGGTTCAAAACATATATCAACAACTTGTAACTACATTACAAAGTAATCCTATAACGTTATTACAAGCACCACCTGGTGCAGGTAAATCAACATGGTTGCCGCTACAGCTTATGCGCGACGGCCATTTTAAACGTATTGTAATGCTAGAGCCTCGTCGCTTAGCCGCACGTAATATTGCCAGTTATTTAGCAAAGTGCCAAAACGAAAATGTGGGGCAAAGTGTGGGCCTGCGAGTACGAGGTGAGAGCAAAGTAAGTAGTAATACGCGCCTTGAAATAGTGACTGAGGGCATGCTTACTCGCATGCTACAAAACGATCCTGAACTTAGCGATATTGACTTACTGATATTTGATGAGTTTCATGAACGCTCAATTGCAGCCGATACCTCATTGGCCTTTGCTTTAGAGACCCAAAGTGCACTGCGTGACGATTTAACCATACTACTTATGTCGGCCACCCTTGATACCGAGCGCTATACGCAATTTTTTGATTGCCCAGTAATTCAATCAAGTGGGCGAAGCTACCCCATAGACGAAGTATACATACCCATAAAAGATGAAAGCCGCTGGCTTGATGCTATTCCCTCTTTAATAAAACAAGCACTTAACGAGCAAAGCGGCAGTGCACTGGTGTTTTTGCCTGGTCAATTTGAAATATTACGCGTACAACAGGCCCTAAATGACTTGCCAAGTAACTGCCTAGTTGCCACGTTATTTGGCGAGCAAGATAAAGCCAACCAGCAGGCGGCGATTGCTCCTGCGCCTGAGGGCATGCGCAAAATAGTGCTTACCACCAATGTAGCCGAAACCAGCTTAACCATTGAAGGCATTCGCATTGTTATTGATAGCGGTAAACGCCGCGCAGCGAGTTATAACTTAAAAACAGGTGTAACGGAGCTTACAACACAAAGTATATCGCGCTCCTCTGCCGTGCAGCGAGCAGGGCGAGCAGGGCGAATAGAACCAGGTGTAGTTTATAGGCTTGGTTCAAAGCAAACCTTTGAGCGACGCAATAGCCACGATAACCCCGAAATACTCACCTCAGACATAAGCCAACTTATGCTTGAAGCAAAGCAGTGGGGCGCAAATATTAGCGAACTCACCTTGCTTGATACGCCAACAACGCAGCAATGCACACAAGCAATGAGCTTACTAACTATGCTTGAAGCCATCGATGGCAAAGGCAAGCTAACCAAGTTGGGCAGCAACATGCTGGGTTTTGGGGCGGATATTCGCTTAGCGCATATGCTTTTAAAAGCGCAGGCGCTTGAGACAGAACTCCCTGGTATTTATCGTTTAGCACTTTATTTAGTGGCGCTGCTTGAGAGCAGAATAAACACCGCCAACGAGCTAAGTTTAGCGCTACATAGCCAGCAGCAAAGACCGCACCCAGTATTCAAGCAGCAGTTAAAATACTGGCAAAGCCGTTTAAAAGTAACCGACAGTAATAGCGAGCTAAACACAGAGTATTTAGGTTTGCTAGTGGCATTAGCTTACCCCGACCGCATTGCAAAAAAACGCGGCAATGGCTATTTACTTGCCAATGGGGCGGGCGCTGATTTAAACACCGATTACTGGCACAACGATGACTACCTTGCCATTGCTACCATGGGCGGTCATAAAGGCGCGCGTATATTTGCAGCGACAGCGCTTAGCCCATTTGAGCTACAAGAGTACCTACCGCATTTATTTACTTCGCTCACCCGCTGTGAATTTGATGAAAAAACCGCACGCTTTATTCATCAAGACGAAGTAAAGCTCGGCGCTATTACGCTTACAAGCCAACCGAGCAAACAAAAGCTAGATAAAAGCGAACGTGCTAGAGCATGGCTTAATTTATTTACTAAGCATGGTTTTGCATTATTTAACGAACAACCCGATGCACAACAGTTATTAATACGCATGAGTTTAGCTAGTCAGTTTATGCCTGATAAATTCCCAACGATTAGCGAGCAACACCTTATAGAAACGGCTGATGATTGGTTAGGCGTGTACTTACAAGATATAAAAACACTCGATCAGCTTAAAAAGTTTAACTACTTTGAAGCGCTGCAAAATTGTTTTGACTGGCCCCAGCAAACAGCGTTAAAAGCGCTATTACCACTTAGATTAACGGTACCAAGTGGCTCAAATATAAAAATTAATTACCAGCTAGATGGCCCCGCAAAGTTAAGCGTGCGCATGCAAGAAGTGTATGGTTTAACCAGTACGCCTATGCTTGCTAATGGAAAGCTGCCACTGCTTATGGAATTACTATCGCCAGGTAAGCGCTCATTACAACTTACTCAAGATCTTGCGCACTTTTGGGCTACCAGTTATCGCGATGTGCAAAAAGAAATGAAAGGTCGCTACCCTAAACATTTTTGGCCAGACGACCCAGCCAACAGCGTTGCAACCAATAGAGTAAAAAGCAAAATGTAGGTGTTGGTTACGTAACGTTATTTGTTTGATTATTGAACTTTCTAATGTAATGTACCTATAAAACACTTTTAGCTACAGGGAATAGTCAATGAGGTTACTTTTAACATTAGGTTTGGTATTGGTTGCTACCTTTTCAGCCCGAGCCGAAGAGCCATTTGATTTAAAAGCATTTGCACAGCATTACTACAACACAATGGTTGCAACACAGGCACCCAACGCAGGTAATAAAGAGCTTGAAGCTTACCTTAGCTTATTAACAGACGATGTTGGCAGTCAGCACATACCGAATCAGCCTGATGACTCTCGCACTGCCGATGGGAAAGAATTAATGCGCAAAGGCATGAGCTTTTACTTAGGCGCGCATACCCTGTATGAAAGTGAGCTACTCAGTACTTTTATATTTAACGATAGCGGTTTTGCGATTCGTTATAAAAACCATGCTAAAGGCATTCACCCACAAAGTAAGCAGCCAATTGAGTATACTTCAGTAATGATGGAGGTGATCGAAATTGAAAACGCTAAAGTGGCGATGATCCGCAAGTATCACGAATAATAAATAAGGATATATATGAAACATTTACTTATCGCATTATCAATATTAATGCTTAGTGCATGCGTTAGCACAAAAAATGATTTTAGATTTGATGGCTCCACACCTGAGTCTACCCAAGCGGGGGTTACTAAAGTATTAAAAAAACTGAAACCTAAAGATTCTATGATTTTTATTGGGTCATTAATTGCTATTCAGTTTTCTGATGTGCAAAGCGCAGAAGATGTTGTTGGCGACCCAACTATGACTAATGAAATAAACTATTTTATTATTGGTAAAAAAATTGATGGCCTCAATTATTACGAAGTACTTGATTTAGCTAAACGCTCACAAAATACATTTAGTATTGTAGAAGCTCAGTAGGCTTAAAACGTGCGCCGATATTGTTATCTCATTGGCGCTATATAGATAATACTTATTAACTCACTTTATTAGTTAAACCTCTTTACCATCGTGTTGCTCGGCTAAATCATCAAGCTCAGCAGAGGTATAATCAAACCCACTTTCATCATACTCATAAGTTACTTTTACACTGTCGCCGCCGTTAAATAAGCGTGTTTTAACATCGCTTATGGGCCAGTCTTTTAGTACATGCACGAATCTGTTAGCAACTTGTGAAGATTCAAAACGGTAGCGAATTTCTGTTTTCATAAATAATAAGGCTCTGGCTATAAACCCCACTAAAACTGCATTGTTAATGGGGCGTTCATGATTCGGTTACAAAAAATAAAGAGTCAAATTGTAAATTTTGTGTTTCAATAATTGCATTAAACTCGGTACAGCTTAACGTACTATAATTAACAAATAACGACGACTTTACATGTATTATAAAATTTCTTTAATCGCAAGCTCAATATTTATACTTAGTGCTTGTGGTGGTTCAGGCTCAGATGATACGCCAACCATTAACGGAAATAAAATCCCAATTTTATCAGTTGCTGATATACCTACTGAAATAGCCAAAGGCCAAACCATTGAACTAAGTGCAACTGCCAGCGATAAAGATGGCACTATTAGCAGTGTTGTGTGGCAGCAAACCTCGGGTACTGTATTACTTAACGAACCCATAGAGGCTACAAGCGCAACAATTACTATTGAACCTGCACTTGGTTATAAGCCAATTAATTATGCATTTAGTGTTACTGCCACCGACAACGAGGGGGCAACCAACACACAGGTAGTCTCTTTTACAGCGCGTAACAGTATGAGTGATTACAGTGCTGCAAGGTTGCTGCACCAAGGAAGCATGGGGCCAACACTTGCTGAAATACAAAGTGCAAAAGGTTTAAGTGAACAGCAATGGCTTGATAAGCAAATTGCATTACCAGTTAATTACCATCGCGATTATTTAGCTAAGTTAGATGGCGAAGACGACTTTAGATACATAAACCGCATTGATGCATGGTGGAAAGGCGTTATGCAAAGCGACGATCAGCTACGTCAACGTGTTGCCTTTGCACTAAGCGAAATATTAGTTGTTTCGGATGAAAATAGTGGTTTGTCCGCTCAGCCTGAGGGGATGATCACCTACTACGATTTATTACTAAAGCATGCCTTTGGTAATTACCGTGACTTACTTGAAGATGTAACGCTTTCACCCATTATGGGCACTTACCTTAGTCACTTAGGTAACGAAAAAGCCGACGAAGCACTTAATATTCGCCCTGATGAAAACTACGCACGCGAAGTAATGCAACTATTTACGATTGGGCTTGAAGAGTTAAACCTAGATGGCAGCGCTAAGCTTGATGGCCAAGGCAATACCATAGCAACGTATGGGCAAACACAAATAGAAGGTTTTGCACGTGTATTTACAGGTTGGACATTTGCAGGAAGCGAAACCTTTAAACGTAAAAGCCGCGATTATATTAATCCTATGCAGGCATTTAGCGAATATCACTCTAGTGAACAAAAAACACTATTAAATAATGAGGTTATCCCACAAGGCTATGGCCCTGAGGAATCGCTAAAAATTGCACTCGATAATTTGTTTAATCACGGTAATGTTGCACCATTTATTTCTAAGCAGCTAATTCAGCGGCTAATTACCTCTAACCCAACGCCACAGTATGTGGAGCGAGTAGCAGCTGTATTTAACGATAACGGTGCAGGTGTACGCGGCGACTTAAGTGCAGTTATAAAAGCAATATACTTAGATGACGAAGCTCGCCATTTTGGCTCAGTGTTAAGTTACCAAGGTAAAATTAAAGAGCCAATATTGAAAACCGTTCAATTTTGGCGAAATCTCGATGCTAAATCGTTAGAGGGGTATTACAAAACATGGAACTTAGTAGATAGCTACGGGCAAGGGCCATTGCAGTCTGCGTCGGTATTTAACTTTTTTAGACCTGATTACCAAACAGCTACTTTACGAAGTGAAAGTTTAGTGGCGCCCGAGTTACAAATAGCAAATGATGCCACGCTTATTGGTACTATGAATGCTATTTTTTCAACCTTAGTGTGGAGCACCGCAGAGGCGCACAGCGATTTAAATTCAAGCCGAATTTATGTGTATATTCAAAACGATATGAATTACTTGCAACAGCAAGGAATAAGTGAATTGTTAGCCCAGTACAACACCTTATATTTTGCAGGTTCCATGAGCGATAACACGCGCCAAGCTTTACTTGACCTAGACGCTTATTTTAATGAAGAGCAATACCGAGAGCGGGTATCGTATTTGTTATACATGATTGCTATTTCACCTGAATTTAACGTGCAGTATTAGGAGCGCATAATGAGCATTAATAGAAGAGATTTTTTGTCGTTATGTTTAAAAGGCAGTGTGTCGGCGGCTGCTTTAACGAGCCTACAATTACAAGCATTAACAGGCGCTACTAATGCTATTGAGTTAGGTGATTACAAGGCGCTCGTGTGTGTGTATTTATATGGTGGGAATGACTCATTAAATATGCTGGTACCGCTTGAGGGAGAGCAACGTAATCTGTACGAGCAAAGCAGGCAAAATCTAGCGGTAGAAAATCCTATTGCGCTGAGTATTAAAAACCAGTTTGCTGGTGGAGTCGGTATTCACCCATCACTTGCACCTATTCAAAGTGTGTTTGAGTCTCAAAATTTAGCATTTATAGGTGGAGTCGGTACTTTACTTGCTCCTACATCATTAAGTGACTACAAAAATAAAACAATAGGTTTGCCTAAGCATTTGTTTTCGCATAACGATCAACAAGCTGCTTGGATGTATGGCCGAGAAAAACAATCTCTTAACAGTGGCTGGGGTGCACGGCTTTTAGAACGCTTAGAATTACAGGATGAATTTGCGGCTAACATATCACTCGACGGTACTAATTTATGGCAAACGGGAAGTGCTACTAATGCATTTGCACTTAACAAAAGCGGCATAAGTAACATTAACGCGTTTGGCGGGTATCAACCACGTAGTGAACATGTAACTTCTATTATGAACCGCTTACTAGGCAATACGAGTCATCCGTTAAGTACTGCTTACGCGAATGGTTTAACAAGTGCGATAAATAACACTCAAGCAATGAACAGCGCGTTAGAAAGCGCGCCTGCACTTATTACCCCATTTAGCGATAATAGCCTCAGTGAGCAATTTGCAGCGGTTGCTAAAACAATTAGTGTACAGGCAAAATTGAGCACTCAGCGCCAGGTGTTTTTTGTTTCTATGGGTGGATTTGATACGCACGACAACCAATTAACAACGCACCCAGCATTATTAAATACACTGGCTAGTGGCTTAAATGAATTTAATAGCGCAATGAATGAGCTTGATATGAGCGATAAGGTAACCACGTTTACTATGTCGGATTTTGGTCGTACGCTCACTTCTAACGGAGATGGCACAGACCACGGCTGGGCTGGTAATCAAATAGTGATGGGCGGGGCTGTAAAAGGGCAAAATATTTACGGCGAGTTACTCACTCAACAACTTGATGGCCCACAAGATACGGGGGGCGGGCGTTTAATACCACAAGTAGCAAACGAGCAATACTTTGCTACGTTAGCGCAGTGGTTTGGCGTTCCAAGCTCAGAGCTTGTTGATATATTTCCTAATTTGAGTAACTTTAATAACACAACGTTGGACTTTTTTGTGTAATTGGTCGCGAATAGTAATCTAAACGCAGTGCTTGGCGGTATAGTGTACTCGTTAGATTATTTAAAATAAAAATTACACACAGTAAAGGAATCTTAAAATGAAAGTTTTAGTGAGTTTAGTAAGCTTAATTGCGTTTTTGTTAGTTATATTGCCAGGGCCTTTATATAAGTTTGGACTTGTTGAGCTTGGCACTGCCTTTACCGGTTTTAGGTTTGGTGTGTACGCGGGTGGTGCGGCATTAGTGTTGCTAATTGTACAAGCTATCTTTATGCGTAAAACGTTAACGCTAAGCAGTGGTTTAATTGCTTTTGTATTTTCTGCCGTCGCCATTGCAATGCCGGTTAATATGATGAATAAAGCTAAAAGTGTACCTGCGATTCATGATATTTCGACAGACCTGGTTAATCCACCAAAGTTTGTAGCGGTTGCTCCACTTAGAGCCGATGCGCCTAACCCTGTAACTTATGCTGGCGAAGAAACGGCTGCGCAACAGCGTAAAGCGTACCCCGAGCTTAAAACTCTAAACTTTGCACAATCAAAAGCTGATTTGCTAGCGGCAAGTGAGCAAGCAGTTAAAAACTTAGGTTTTGCTTTGGTTAATACAAACTCGGCAACGGGTATTGTAGAAGCTACCGACACAACTACTTGGTTTGGGTTTAAAGATGATGTGGTTATTCGTATTACAGATGATGCCGATCAGCGTTTTGTAGATATTCGCAGCAAATCGCGTGTTGGACGTAGTGATTTAGGTAAAAATGCACAGCGCATCCACGCAATCATTGACGAAATAAATACCTTACTCGAAAAGTAAAATAGTAGAGCGTATATAAATTAAAGCCCAACATTGTTGGGCTTTTTTTTGGTCAGTTTAAATTCACGGCTTGTACGTTAATGTGAACTTGACTTAAATTTTTACAAACTATGGAGTTATTATGAAAACAGTAGGATATGCAGCAAAAAGCCAAGGTTCTGAACTGACAGAGTTTGCGTTTGAGCGCCGCGATTTACGCAATAACGATGTAGAAATTGAAATTTTATACTGCGGTGTGTGCCATTCAGATTTACACGCCGTACGAAATGATTGGGGCGGTAGTCGTTACCCACTTGTACCCGGACACGAAATTGTAGGTAAGGTTAAGTCGGTTGGAAGCGACGTTAAAAAATATAAGCAAGGCGACACCGTTGCGGTAGGGTGTATGGTTGATTCATGCCAAAGTTGCGATCAGTGCGATAACAATGAAGAGCAATTTTGCCGAGAAGGTATGGTAGCTACATACGCTGGTAAAGATAAAGAAACTGGCGATATGACCCAAGGCGGCTATTCAAAACATGTGGTTGTACGAGAAGAATTTGTGCTGTCTGTACCAAAAAGCTTAGAGCTTTCGCGCGTCGCACCTCTATTATGTGCAGGTATTACTACGTATTCTCCTCTTCATAAGTGGGGCGTTAAAAAAGGCAGCCGTGTTGCTGTTATAGGCCTTGGTGGTTTAGGGCATATGGCAGTTAAAAATGCAGTAGCTATGGGCGCTACAGTAACTGTAATTGGCCGTAGTGAATCTAAAAAAGAAGATGCGGTAGAGCTAGGTGCACAATATTATTTAGTTTCAACAAACGATGATGAAATGAAAAAGTCGCAGTCTGCATTTGATGTAATTATAGATACAGTGCCAGTTAAGCACGATCTCTCTATTTACACTCCACTACTTGATATAGACGGTGCTCTAATTATTGTTGGCCAAATTGGCCCGGTTGAAGAGTTAAATACCGTACCATTATTAATGGGTCGTCGCCAAGTTGCTGGGTCGCTCATTGGTGGTATAGCAGAAACGCAGCAAATGCTTGATTTTTGTGGTGAGAATAACGTGCTACCAGAGTGCGAAATGATCAACATAGACGAAATTAATACAGCCTACGAACGTATGGAAAAATCAGATGTACGTTATCGGTTTGTCATTGATATGGAATCACTCAGTGCATAATGTGTAACTAAAAAAGAGCCGCTACCTAGCGGCTCTTTTTATGTTTGAGAGTGTCTTATTTTAAAATGTGTTTAGCACGTTTGTGCTACTTGCTGCTTTTTATTTAATTGTATGTAGCTTAATAGCCACATAAAAAACCCACCTATAAACAAAATAGCCGCTACATAACCTGTTTCGTTAGGTGCTGCACCTTGAGCAATAGCCATACCACCAACCCAAGGGCCAATCGCATTGGCAACATTAAAGGCACATTGCACTAAAGCACCAATCATTGCGTGTCCATCAGGTGATACATCCATTAATAAAGATTGAATAAGTGTTGCTAGGCCTACACTACAGCCAATAAAAAATATTACGGCATAAAGTATCCATATATTATGGCTTGCACTAACGTAGGCAAAAGCAAAAACAATAGTGCATATAAGGGCAAAGCCCGTGGTTTTAATTGCTGATTTATCGGCGGCCTTACCTAATACGTAATTACCTAATGTGCAGCCAATACCAAACATTACCATCGCGATAGATATAGTGTAAGGCGCTGTTTTAGTTACATCTAAAATAGTGTCGGCAATGTAAGTGTATATGCAAAAAACACCGCCAAAACCAATAATAACAATACCTAAAATTGACCAAACAAGTTTGTTTTTTAGCACGCCAAATTCGTTTAATAAGTTAGAAGGCTTAGTGTTATCAATATTAGGTACCACTTTATAAACAAAAATAAAGGCGATAAATGCTAAAACAGCAGCACCCGCTAAACAGTAGCGCCAGCTAAGGTTTTGCCCAACTAAAGTAACAATAGGCACACCGACTATTGTAGCTATAGTTAACCCCATAAATACCTTAGACATAAAGCTGGCACGTTTGCCTTGCGGTGCAATATCAGACGCTAGCAATATTGCAGCACCAAAGTAAGCTCCATGAGGTAAGCCACTTAAAAATCTAAAAATAACTAATTGTTCTAAAGAGGTCGCAAGGGCGCTTAAACCGTTAGATATACACATTAAGCTTAAAAATATTAGCAGTGCTTTTCGTTTACGCATATTAGCTGTAGTAAGCATTAAAATTGGAGCACCGATAACAACACCAATAGCGTAGGCACTAATAGCATAACCAGTTTGCGAAGGTGTAGAGCCAAACGTTTCGCTAATTAATGGCAGCATCGGCATCATTGAAAATTCTGATAAGCCTAAAATAAATGTGCCTAATGCTAATACCACTAAAATAGCAGTTCGGTTTAATTGGCTCGGTGGCGACGTGACATCTGCGCTCATGAATGATCCCTTAGGTATAATTTTAAAATAGAACAGCACAGCAAACTTCGAATAGGGAAGTGCCGTGTAAACTTAAATTTTGGTGTGAGAGTAGATGTTCAGTGAGGTAGGTATTTTAATTTAAAAAGAGTATTGAGTCATGCATAAAGTTAATGGTTTTACAGGGTTTTTTAAATGTTAATTAGGATAAATAACTGCCAATAATCTTAAAAGTAAAAAAACTATTTATAAAGCATGAAGCTATAAGAAATTTAAATATTAGGTTATCATTTATTTTTAAGCCTATATTTACAATGAAGTTACATTTACATGTCACTTTATTACTTTTAATTTATTTCTTAAGGTTTTTACATGTTTGGTATTTCTCAAAAGAATACAAAAATTGAAGAGCTGGAGCTTCAATTAATTCAAAAGCAATCGATCTTGTCAGCAATTAACAAGCACGTTGCATATATTGAATTTTCACCTGAAGGAATAATTTTAGACGCTAATAAACTATTTTTAGAGACTATTGGTTATATTAAAGAGCAGATTGTAGGTGAGCATCATAGAATGTTTTGTGAACCTGAATATGCAAACTCAAAAGTATACAGTCAATTTTGGCAGAACCTACAACAAGGTAAATCGACTTCCGGCTCTTTTTTACGTTTTAAAGCCAACGGCGATAAGCTTTGGTTAGAAGCCACATATTTTCCAGTAGAAGAAAATGGTGTTGTCACAAAGGTTATAAAAATAGCTTCAGATATTACTGCAAACTATATACAAAGGCAGGCGCAAGAAGCGATAGCAAAGGCACTTGATAAAGCTTTAGCAACCATAGAATTTACTCCCGAAGGAAATATTATAACCGCCAATCAAAACTTTTTATCAACAATTGGCTACAGCTTAAAGGATATTGTAGGGCAGCATCATAAGATGTTTTGTACCTCACTATTTTATGAGAAAAACCCACGGTTTTGGAACGAGCTAGCACAAGGTCAGTTTAAGTCTGGAAAATTTAAACGCATTACCTCTGATGGTTCAGAAATTTGGCTAGAAGCAACCTATAACCCCATATTAGATAGCAAAGGTAATGTTGTTAAAATTATTAAGTTTGCGTCTGATATAACGGCCCGTATAAACGATAACACTGCAGTAAGTGATGCAGCAGCAATTGCACATGAGTCGGCAGTGGCAACGGTAGAAACGGCTAAACAAGGCTCTGAAATATTACAAAGTGCCATTACTAACTCAGATGCAATTGTAAGCCAAGTGCTTAAGTCGGTAGATTTAATTAAAAACCTAAATGAGCAATCAGCGGTTATTGGCTCGATTGTATCGACCATTAGCAGTATTGCCGATCAAACCAATTTATTAGCACTTAATGCCGCCATTGAAGCGGCTCGCGCAGGTGAGTATGGTAGGGGCTTTGCTGTGGTTGCAGACGAAGTAAGGCAGCTTGCAGCAAGTACAAGTAAATCAACTAACGAAATTGCGACTGTGGTTAAAAACAATCAAGAACTAACAAACGATATTTCTAAGCAAATTACCTCAGTGTCAGACTCGTCTGAACAAGGTAGAGAATTAATTTCTAATGTTTCTGAGGTAATTAAAGAAATTGAGCGCGGTGCAGATGTTGTTTCGCAAACCGTAGCACAGCTTAATAGCTAGTTACACCTGGTTACTTAACAAAGTGCGACATTATGTCGCGCTTTAATAGCGCTTTCACATTATATAATTTATGCCATATATAACAGTGGCATAAATTATAAATGAATCACAAAAAAAGCATTCAACCTACTTATTTACTTTCTCCTTTAGCGCTACTCGTTAGCGGCTTTTTATCGCCTATGGTGCTCGCTGATGATAACGACTTAGAAGTTATTGAAGTGCACGGGCATGCACAAAATAAACATTTATCACTTGGCTCGTCAGAATCATTACTTAGCAATTTAGGTGTTGATTTTTCTGCTGCGGGCGGGGTCTCGAACTTACCTATTTTAAATGGTTTAATGGGCGATAGGGTAAAAGTACTTGTTGATGGCGCAGATGTAACAGCAGCGTGCGCTAATCATATGAACCCGCCTCTTTCTTACATATCTGCAAATCAAATAACGTCTTACAAGGTTGTTGCTGGTGTTTCACCAATAAGCGCAGGTGGCGATAATATTGCCGGTGTAATAAGCGTTAATTCTATTTCACCACAGTACAGCGAAAGTAGCGATTTAGCGTGGCACTCAGGTTATGTATCGGCAAAATACAGTAGTATTGATAACGGCCGAAAGCTAGGCGTGGGAGCACGTTTAGCAAGTGATACGTTTAGTTTTAACTACCAAGGCTCTTTTAGCGATGCAGATAGTTATGAAGATGGTAACGGCGATGTAGTACTTGACACATTGTACCGTGCACAAAACCACAGTTTAACCGCAGCTATGCGCGATGATAAACAGCAATTAGTTATAAAGCTCACACATCAAAAAATTCCTTACCAAGGATTTGCAAATCAGTACATGGATATGACTGATAACACCAGCTACGGTGCTATTGCTCAATACAAACGCTCTTTTGAAAACAGCGAATTTGAAGGGCAGGTTAACTGGCACAGTGTAAAGCACGAAATGGGTTTTTTCAGTAAAGAAAAAACCGGCATGATGCCCATGAAAACAGACTCGCAAGATATAAGCACGCAGCTTAAATGGCGTATTTCGCTTAATGAAAATAGCTCTCTATTGCTTGGTCAAGAATACTATAACTACCGCATTGATGATTGGTGGCCGGCTATTGAAGGTTCAGCCATGATGGGGCCAAATGACTATGTAAATATCAATAATGGTAAGCGTGAACGCATTGCCCTATTTGCAGAATATGAAAGCCAGATTAATAAAAAGCTATGGTTAAACACTGGAGTAAGGGTTGAGCGTGTTAATACGCAAGTTGATGAAGTGCAGGCCTATAACGATGGCATGAGTATGATGGATATGGGCAGTATGAGCTCAATGAGCTCTGCTAATAATGCGATGGCGGCAAATGACTTTAATAATGCAGATAGAAATAAAACCGACACCATTGTTGATGTTAATTTATTAGCTAATTACCAAATTACACTATATGACGAGCTGCAATTAGGTCTTGCTCGCAAAAACCGCGCACCCAATTTATATGAGCGCTACAGCTGGGGGGTAAGTAATATGGCCACCACTATGATTGGCTGGTACGGCGATGCAAATGGTTATATTGGTAACCCAGAGCTTGATGTAGAAACCGCAAATACCATTAGTGCAACGTATTCAAAAACAGCTAAAGATGATAATTGGCGAGTAAGTGCTAATGTGTGGTACACCAATGTAAACGACTACATTGACGCAAATATTGTACGTAGTTTTAATAGTTATGGGTTAGCAAACACATCACGTAATATTTTGCAGTTTAGTAATGTTGACGCCACATTATATGGTGCCAAAATCGATGTAAGTAAGTCGCTTTATCAATCTAAACCATTTGGCGAATGGGTATTAATAGCAAACGTTACAAGTACCCGTGGTAAGCGCGACGATACTAACCAGCCGCTATATCAAATTAAGCCATTGCATACAAAGCTAACATTAAGCCAGCAGATAGGATTATTTGAAAATGCGCTGTCGTGGGAGTGGGTAGATACAAAATCACGCGTTGACTTTAACCGCCTTGAAAACCAAACACACAGCTATAATTTAGTGAATTTAAGCTCTAAAGCGACCTTTAATGCACTAACGCTTAGTGCAGAAGTAACTAACTTATTTGATGAGTTTTACGAGTTGCCATTAGGGGGAGTAAGTATTGCTACACTAAAACAAAACAGTAGCACGGGGTTTACTCAATTAGCTGGGCAGGGGCGCTCATTTAATATTAGTGCAAGTTATGCTTTTTAGGCACATATAATAATTATTGAACAGTTAAGCCATCACTGTGTTGTGGCTTAACGCTAAATATTAATCAGTAGTCGTGTTTTGCTCATCGGCACAAGGAGATTGCTCGGCTTCTAAAGCTAACTTTTCGCGCTGTGCTTTAGATACATAAGCAGGTTTGCCGCTTTTATGTAATTTGGCATTAGCGCGTTTATCTTTCTTTTGAAATTTAGTGACGATTTTTTTACGACGGTTCACAGCTAAAACCTTTAAGCTAAATAAATTTAAGTCGCGCATTATACTGCTATCTACACTAAACCCGCTATATAAATATTTTACGCTTATAAGTTGTGAGTCCATCGCAAAGCACTATTTGAAATGCTGTGTGGGCGCTATAATTAAAGCTCTTAGTTATTAATTAAATGGAATAAGTTTTGAAAAAGTTAGCTTTAGCCAGTGCTCTTTTATTTGCGTTTAGCGCGCACGCACAGTTACATAAAAATATTGATAGTGTTGCCGATTACGCTGTAAACACCTACCAAAATGCTCAAGTACATACGCTAACTAACTTAGTTGCTTTTCCTACAGTAAATAAAGACTCAATACCCGCACCACAAAACCCAGACTTTATTAACTTTAAATCTGTATTAAAAATGAAAGCCGCAGAGCTTGGGTTTGATTACCAAGACCTAGGTTATACCGTGCTTATTGGTATGGGTAAACAAGCAGACAAAGTAACAGTAGTAACACACGGTGATGTTCAGCCAGCTAATGCGAGTAAGTGGAAGCAAAGCCCATTTATTATTGATACCTCAGAGCCTGGCAAATTAGTAGGGCGCGGTACCGAAGACGACAAAGGCGCCATAGCCACTGCGCTTTACGCCATGAAAGCAATTAAAGATAAAGGCATAGAGCTTGATAACCGCATAGAGCTGATGATTTACCTAGCTGAGGAATCTGACTGGGGCCCACTTACTGAATTTATGAAAACTTACGATCAACCAAAGTATGCCGTAACCATTGATGCATCATACCCAGTAGTTGTTGCCGAAAAAGGCTGGAGCTTAATTGCACCTACATTTAGCGCTACTTCAAAACAAACTGGCGTATATGTAAGCGATGTTGCTGGTGGGGCGTTTAAAAGCCAAATACCAGAAGATGCAAGCTTAGTACTGCACAATGCAAGCGAGAGCTTAATTGGCTCATTAAAAGCTAAAGCTAAAACACTTAGTGACGTTGAGTTTAGTTTTAAAGAGCAAGGTGAAGGCTCAAAAATAACTGTAAAAGGAATGTCTGCGCATTCATCAGAGCCAGAGTCGGGCGTTAATGCTATTGCACACCTAAGCGAGTTATTTAAAGACGTCGCGCTTGAGAATAATAGCGATGGCCAGCTTATAAAATTTGTAAACCAGTTAATTGGCTTAGATATTCATGGTAAGCAATTTGGTAATATTGCCTACAAGCATAAATTTATGGGCCCAATGACAGTAGCACCTACTTTGATCGAACGTGATGGTAACGCATTAACATTAGCTATTAACGCCCGCCGCCCAGTAGGTAAAGATGAAAGTGTACTTAAACAACAAATTAATAGCGCTATCAATGAATGGGAAACTGCAAATAACGTAATGCTTAGTAAAGTAGATACGGTTATTGGTACACCTATGCTATTAGATAATGCACCGCACGCACAAAAGCTGCTCGATATATTTAAGCATTTTACTGGCGACAAAAAAGCTGACTTTGTATCAATTGGCGGAGGCACTAACGCAAAACTATTTGATAATGCAGTATCGTTTGGCCCTTCAATGCCGGGTAAACGTTATACAGGCCACTCAGAGCATGAATTTATTACGCTTGAGCAATTGGAGCTTAATTTACGCATGTATACCGCGATGATGATTGAGCTAGGTAATATGTAAGCTATAGATTTTTTTAATATAAAAGCCGCCTTGTTTAACTGAAGTGACTTCAGCAAGGCGGCTTTTTTTGTGTTTATTAAAACTGGGCTACAAAACTAAGGTTGTATATGTCATAGTTATTTTTATCAGTGTAATTAGCGCTAAAATAGTAGCTATCGTTAATAAAGTATTTACCCTCAACAACTAAATCTGAGTCGCTTAAGCCAACACCCACTGCTACATGCTTATTAAAGTAGTAATTTGCCAGCACATTTAAAAAAGGGTCATCACCAGCATCTAGGTAGTCAATATTTATAGTAAAGTAGCTTTCATCGTAAAGGTGAGCAAAGTAACGTGAAGATAAGTCCCACGAGTCTATTTCATCATCAGTCTCAACAGTAAAACCAATGTAGTCGGTGTCATTAATTTGATGATTATATTGCGCTTTAAATAGATAAACCGTATCACCATATTCGTAATCTAGCATACGTGCAGATACTTTTAACGAATCAGCAAATAAGTAACCTAAACCAAGTGAGTAGGTATCAGTATCGCCAACATTAGGCAGCTCTAAGGTTGCAAAAGCGTTACCGTAAAAGCCTTCTCCAAAAATCCCTTTTTGGCTATAACCATCTGAATTAAAGTAATTTAAGCCTATATTACTATCTGTGTCTAGGTAGCCATAATCATCCCACACGCCAGAGCTTTGTTGCTCTTCAAAATAATAATGAGTAGATAATCCGTACACATTATCGCTGTAATAGCGTGAATCAATTTTTGCGTAGTTAATTGTATTAAACCATTGCTTTGATGCTGATTGTGCAGCGTTTACTGATGCTGTACAGCTAAGTGCAAGCAAAGAGAGTGGCATTAAAAATCGCATAAGTATCCTTTCTTATAAAGTTAATTAGTTGTATCCAGAAAGGGTATTATAGTGAGGGGACTTAACATGGCAATTAAACGATTGTAAGAAAGTGTTGATGCTTAATCACTTAATATAAGTAGTAAAGTGGGAGATAGTTTGTTTACAATTGTTTATAAAAACAGACATTAATTGTTATAAAAAACTTAACAAACCCTCTTCAAAGTGGTAAAAATCTTATTGTATATATGTATTAATACAAATGGATAGCTGTAATATGGAATTTTTAAATTTAGCGCTTACGTTCCCTACCATTATATTCACGGCCTTGCTTTTAGTTGTTGTCTTGTTTTGGGCGATCACCTTACTGGGTTTTGCTGATATCGACATGTTTGAGTCTGATTTAGATATAGAAGCTAATTCATCAAACACAAATAGCACTGGGTTATTTTCAAGTTTTGGCTTTGGCAGTATTCCTATCACAGTATCAATTAGCTTAGTAGTTATGCTGAGCTGGTTAGTTAATATTTATGCACACAAGTTTTTTGCTTACCTACTTGGCGATGGCATTTTATTTTATATTTTTGGCTTCGTGATGCTGGTAGTAAGCGCGATTATTGCTCTACCTATTGCCATTATTATTTCAAAGCCATTACAAGGCTTTTTTTCAAGTGTAGAAACCTCCCGCAGTAGCGATTTACTAGGTCTCGAGTGCACGGTTGTTACTGGCAAAGTGACATCTACATTTGGCCAAGGGAGAATTAATTTTCAAGGTACTGAGCAATTAATTCAAATAAGATCACACGACGAACACCCTTATAGCACAGGTGATACGGTTGTATTGCTTGAGCACTTAAAAGAGCAGCATTGTTATATTGTTACTGCTAAACCTTGGTAACTAAACGCCGTTTTTGCTGTAAATAACACATAATAAATCGATAATTACGTTAGGACATAACATGGAATTTTTAGATAACTTACTACCTATATTAACGTTTGTAGGTATAGCGATCGCGGTCATTTTTGCTATTTTGTTAATTATTGGCAAGTTCTATCGCAAAGTTGAACAGGGCCAAGCGCTCATTATAAATAAGATGAAAAACGAACCTGATGTAACCACAACAGGCGGCATTGTTTACCCTGTTATCCATAAAATGGAAGTCATGGATATTTCAACTAAACGCATGGTACTTGAGCGTAAAGATAAAGGCGGCTTGATTTGTAAAGATAATATACGCGCCGATATTGCCATTACGTTTTATATTCGTGTTAATGAAAATAAAGACGATATTTTGCGTGTCGCTAAACATGTGGGCTGTGCACGTGCGTCAGAGCATGAAACGCTGCAAGAGTTATTTGAAGCTAAGTTTTCAGAAGCACTTAAAACGGTTGGTAAACGAATGGATTTCGTTGAGTTGTTTACTCACCGAAACGAATTTAGAGACAATATTAAAGAAGTTATAGGCCAAGATTTATCTGGCTACACGCTTGAAGATGTTGCTATTGATTACCTAGAACAAACGTCGATCGAAAAGCTTGATTCACAAAACATTCTTGATGCCGAGGGGATCCGTCGTATTACCGAAATGACGGCAGCGCAAAATGTATTAACCAATCAATTAAAATGCGATGAGCGCGCAAAAGTAGAAATTCAAAACCAAGAAGCCACAGAAAAATCACTCGAAATTGAACGCCAAAAACAAGATGCAATGTCGCGTCAGGTTCGTGAAATTGAAACCGTTAAAGCGCGTGAACACGCAGAAGCTGAAAAAGTACGCCACGAAGAGCGTTTAAAATCAGAACAGGCTCGAATTCAATCTGAAGAGTCAATTGGAATTAGCGAGCAAAACAAGCAGCGTGAGCTTGATATTGCAGAGCAAAATCGACTGCGTGTACTGGGTATTGAGGAAGAGAAAGTTTTACGTTCTCGTGAAATAGAAGTGATTGAACGAGAAAGAGAAACTGAAATTTTACGTATTAATAAAGAAAAAGCACTTGAAGTAGAGCGTAAAGAAATTGCTGATGTAGTGCGTGATCGCGTAATAGTAGAAAAATCGGTAGCAGAAGAGCAAGAACGTATTAAAGATGTGCAGGTTTTAGCCGGTGCAGAACGTGAAAAAGATGCCATCATTATCCGAGCTAAAGCAGAAGCAGAAGAAGCATTGGTTAAAGATATTGAAGCTGCTAAAGCGCAAGATCAAGCTGCTGAATTTAAAGCTCGTGAACTTGAAACAATGGCCAATGCAGAGCTGCGCATTGCTAATCAGCAAGCAGAGTCTAAAAAGATACTGGCTCAAGCACAACAAGTTGAAACAGCAGCACAGGGCTTAGCTGAGGCAGACGTAATTACGGCTAAAGCACAAGCAAACGCAATGCAAGGTGAAGTGGATGCGAAGGTACTTCGCCAAAAATTAGAAGCAGAAGCGCAGGGTAACCGTGAAATTGGCTTGTCTGAAGCGCAAGTGCAAACAGCAATGGCTGATGCTAATGAGAAACAAGGTGAAGTCGAAGCCATTAATCTAGAGCGTAAAATGCTTGCTGAGGCCAAAGGCCTTGAAGAAAAACTACAGGCGCTTAATGCGATGGACCAAGATGCCCGTGATTACGAAAGCTTTACACTTCAACTAAACCAGCAAAAAGAATTAGTGCTGGCTAAAATTGAAGCGGGTAAAGATATAGCAGAGCATCAAGCACAAGTGATGAGCAAAGCTCTTGGCGATGCCGATATTAATATTATGGGCGGTGATGGTCAGTTCTTTAACCAGTTTATGAGTGCTATTAGCTTAGGTAAATCAATAGATGGTTTAGTAGATGAAAGCAAAACAGTACAAACTGTATTCAAAGATCACTTAAATGGGGATCGCAATTTAATTGAGGATTTGAAAGGAGTATTAGCGGGCGCTAACGGCTCAGCTGAAACCATGAAAAACCTTAATATGAGTAAACTATTAAAGCAATTGAGTAACACCACAGCGGCTGAAAAAAGCCAGTTACTAAGTATGCTAGGGGGCAATATGGGCAGCGGGCTTGACGAAAAAATTAAACTCAACCCGCAAGACTAACTCCCTCTCAATCTATAGCCGTAATAGTAAAAATTACGGCTTTTTTGATCACACATACAAAAGTAATACTGTAGGAAAGGTTTAATGACGGACTCAACACAACATGCTTTAGAGCAGGGATCGTACGATTTAATTAAGCGTCGCTTAAATAACTTTGGCGCAACACTCAAAACGCAAACAGATAACGTTAATACGCAGCGTATTAGCGAGTTTGGTAGTACAGAGCTTCAAGTAAAAGGGCGGGTGCGTGCGCGAACCGAGCAAAACTGTACGCCTCGCGATATTGTGATTGTAGGCGACAAGGTTATTTTTGCTTACAACGTGTTTTTGGGTCTGAAAAAAGAAACCTCAATTGATGATGTATTTAGTGTGCACAAATTGGTTCAGCAAGAGGACCACTTTGAGATTGAACACTACCCAGAAAAAACCTTATTTTTAACCGATACCCGTTTTATTCGCGATTTTGAAGAGCTTTATACTTACTACAAGCAAACTAAGTTGCAGCACCTATATCAGCAAAACGGCAAGTTATTTGCGTTGTTTCAGATTGGTGAAAAGCTCTCTGACGTGCGAGTGTTTAGATGGGAGATACACCCAGATAACACTATTCATTATATTGATAATCGCGGTGAACGCGATATAAAGCACGCACACGATTATGATTTTGAATGGCAACAAACAGACCGCAGTGATCATGTTGAAGGGCGTCACGGTCATATAAATATTGCCGACACCGTATTTGTAGAAACCATTGGTGGCACGCTCACCATAAAAATAGAAAACAGCACCGAAACCGGCGAAGGCATTCATCAAGAACCCGTTGAAGATAAAAACCAATCACTTGCTGATAGCGAGGTTGAATACGCGCAAGTGGGGGACTTGATTTTACTTAAAATTTTGCCGTATCGTGAAAAACAGTGGCGCTATTTTATTTTTAACAGCCGTACTTTGCAGGTTACGCGTCAAGATGCCATTGGTAGCGCATGTGTTACCTTACCCGAAGACCACGGTATTATTTTCCCCGGTGGTTACTATTTGCAGTCGGGACAGGCTCGCTCATTTGAAGAGCAAATTGATGATTTAGAATTTCATCGCCAAGTTAAATCGCCCAATGGCGAAGATGTATTGTATGTATTTTATGAGCCAAGCGAAGGACGCTATGCTTTATTTGCCTACAATATTATTGATAAAAACTTACAAAACCCAATTTACTGTCACGGTTATGGTATTTACAACGATGGCATCGCGTTAACCTTCAAAGCCGATAACGAACAGGCTGAGCGCGTACACCCAATTCAAATATGGCAAAGCCCATTTGTATCTGCTGAGTTTGCCGCCAATGCACCTGCTTTAACGAGTTTTTTTGGAAAAATTGGTAACCCCGATTTAGTACGCGGTATTTCAGATTTATATAGCGTATGCAAAGCTATTAACGAACAAAGCCCAAGTTTGTTTCACTACGAAGATATGATTTCGCTGAGTCGAAATATTTTTGATCGCTATCATTGGCTCAACGAAAATGAGTTTGCTGACATAGCGCAAAGCTTGCACAGTATTTTTGAGACAGCAGAACAAGTACTAGATGAATTTGAAAAAGTAACTGAAATACAGAATAAAGCTAAGCAAGCACTTGCAGATATAACTAAACAGTACACAGAAGTAACACGAGAGGTTCGCCCCGATAGCTTTAAAGCAGTGTCTGAATTTGTTACGTCAATAGACGTGTTAAAAGTACTAAAAGGGCAAATAATCAGCCTTGAAGATATTAAGTACATAGACACAGATGCACTTAACCAGCTACAAGCTGATGTAGATGAGCATTTGAGCGGTGTAAGCCAAGCTACTGCTGCTTTTTTACAGCAATCATCAGCACTTGAACCGTATCATAAAAAATTAAAAGAACTTGAAGAGCTAAGTACTAAGAGTGAAAGCGTAACCGAACTTAAAACCTATATTGCCGAGCTTGATAAACAAAGTGTGGAACTTGATTTACTTAACCACACTATGCTTGATTTAGACATAGACGATAGCCGTATTCGCACCCAAATTTTAGAAGATATTAGCGGTGTGTATGCGTTAGTTAATAGGGCAAAAGCAGGCATAGAAATACGCCAAAAAAGCTTGGGCAGCGTTGAGGCTAAAGCTGAGTTTGCCGCCCGTTTTAAGTTGTTTTCGCAAAGTATTACTAATGCATTAAATAATGCAAAAACCCCAGAAGCGTGTGACGATCAGTTATCGCGTTTGTTAATACAGCTAGAAGAGCTAGAGTCGCAGTTTAGTGATTTTGATGAATACCTTAGTGAAATAATAGCCAAGCGCGACGACGTTTACGAAAGCTTTGAAGCGCATAAGCAAAGTTTAATAGATGCGCGTCAGCGACGTGCGCTTAATTTAGCTAATGCCGCAGAGCGTATTTTACAGGGCGTTAATCGACGATCGCAAAGTTTCACTGAGTTAGATGCGCTAAACACCTACTTTGCAGCTGATCCGATGATCAGTAAATTACGTGCACTTACGCAAGAGTTAAAAGATATTGGCGACGAAATACGTGCCGATGATATTCAGTCAAAACTAAAAGCAAGTAAAGATCAGGGCATTCGCTCATTACGTGACAAACAAGATATATTTACCGATGGCGGTAATACGGTAAGTATAGGTAAGCACGCATTTAGTGTTAATAAGCAATTACTTGATTTGACGTTACTGCCTCGCGATGAGCAGCTAATGCTGCATTTAACAGGGACCGATTACTTTGAGCCGATTACCGACGCAAAAAGTGTTGAAACATTAGCGCAAAGCCGTCACTTGTGGCAGCAAGCGCTAGTGTCTGAAAACAGTATTATCTATCGTGGTGAATATTTAGCTGCGCAAATTTTATTAGCGTGCGAAAATAGTGAGCATGCACTTACATTTACACAATTGCAGCAAGCTAAAGATGACAGTACGCTTTTAAATATAGTGCAAAAATTTGCAGAGCCTCGTTACCAAGAAGGTTACGAAAAGGGCATACACGATCATGACGCTAGCGCAATAATAGAGTCTTTACTTAATCAAAAAAGCACCCTTGATTTACTCATTTACCCAGTGAGTTGTAGGGTAGTTGCGCAGCTTTACAGCGCGCAATTGTCAGCAGAGCAGTTGGCTACTTTTTATCACCAAGCAAAAAATGCATTGTTGATGGAAACGCACTTTGGCGCAATTAACTTTATTAGCGCTTTAACATCTCAACTGAGTGAATATATCAGCGAGTTTTTAAATACGATACCTCGTATGCTTGTGCACTTTAGTGATTTATCAAGTGAGCTCAGCGCAGCATATTTAATTAAGCAATTGGCGCAGCAAAAAAGTGCAGATGAACCTCTGTTTATAGTATCTCAGCAAGCTAAAAACCTCGCCGAGCAGTTTAATAGTGATGCAAATAGTAAGGGGTTTAGCAAAGAGCTGACCCAAGCTAATACCACTCTAAACAGCACAGATGAGCGCGGTCTACTTTATTTAAGTTGGCTAAATGCCTATTGTTTACAACACAGTAATATTAGCGCTGAAGTTCAAGCTGAAGCTGCGAATTACCTTCATTTAACAGCTTCTACTTCTTTCAAATACAGCGTTTTAGATGTAAATACCGATAACACTGTTAGTGGATTAATGGGGCAGCATAAGCAAATAAGTGAGCAAACACTTCAAGTTGATTATGCGTCGTTTTATGCACGCACGCGAGAGTATATTACTGAACAAGCTCCCGCCTTTGAGCAATACCATTCTCTACGTAGTGAAATTTTAGCTGAGCAAAAAGAGCGCTTACAATTAGATGAATTTAAAGCGCGGCCTTTAAGCTCATTTGTACGAAACCAACTTATTAATAAAGTGTACTTTCCAATTATTGGCGATAACTTAGCAAAACAAATTGGCTCAGCGGGTAAAAATAAACGTACCGATTTAATGGGTATGCTATTGCTTATATCACCGCCAGGGTATGGTAAAACAACACTTGTAGAATATGTAGCTAACCGCCTAGGATTAACATTTGTAAAAGTAAATTGCCCATCAATAGGGCACGACCAAGTATCGCTAGACCCATCTCAAGCCATTAACGCTACTGCCGAAAAAGAGATTGCTAAAATCAATCAAAGCTTTGAAATGGGCAATAACGTAATGCTTTATTTAGATGATATTCAGCATACTAACCCTGAGTTTTTACAAAAGTTTATTTCGTTATGTGATGGCTCGCGCCGAATTGATGGTGTGTGGAATGGCAAAAGTAAAACGTATGACTTGCGCGGTAAAAAGTTTGCTGTGGTTATGGCGGGTAACCCCTATACCGAATCGGGAGAGAGCTTTAAAATACCGGATATGCTTGCTAACAGGGCCGATATTTATAACTTAGGTGATACGTTAGCAGGGTGCGAGCAAGAGTTTGCAATGAGCTTTATAGAAAACGCCCTTACGTCTAACTCAGTGCTTGCACCGCTGGCAAACAGAAATATGGACGACTTATACAAATTTGTGCGTATTTGCCAAGGTGAAGATATACCGTTAAACGAGCTTGAATATGGCTACTCACAGGCTGAGGCCAACGAAATTAAAGCAGTAATTAATAAGCTGATCACTATTAGAGACACCGTATTAAAAGTCAATGCGCAATATATTGCTTCTGCTGCACAAGACAACAACTACCGCACGGAACCGCCATTTAAGCTGCAAGGTAGTTACCGTAATATGAATAAAATGGCTGAAAAAGTCGTTGCAGCTATGAATGACGAAGAACTCGAGAATTTAATTTGTGATCATTACCGAGGTGAGGCTCAAACACTCAGTAAAGGTTCTGAAGAGAACCTACTTAAATTAGCTCAACTGCGAGGCACTTCTACAGAGCATGAGCAAGCGCGCTATGAGCAAATTAAAGGTGACTTTGTTAGATTAAATAAGCTCGATGGTGCCGGCAGCCCGGTAATGATGGCTGTTGAGCAAATGGGGTATTTGCATGAATCGTTAGAAGGTATTGCAGATAAGCTCAGTAAAAGTAACCTGAGTTACGATTATAGCGAGACACTTAGTACTGTGGGTGAAAATCTAACCAATTTAGACAGCCGTCATGGGTTTAATACCCTCAATGAGACGCTAAACTCTGCTTTAAGTCAGGCGCCAAATCAAAACAGTGTTGCGCAGTTAGTTACTGCAATTGAGAAAAATAGCAATCAAGCGCAACTAAGCGAGCTTAATAAAACACTTGAGGCCAATAGTGTTAACCACACTCTTGCTATGCTTGCTCAACAGCTAGGGGAGATAATTGCGCAAAATGATAATAAGGATGAAATTAAAGTCCTAACACAATCTTTAACTCAGGCAATTGCGAGCAATAACGTAAAGCAGCAACTAACACAGCTAGTGCAAGCATGGTCTGGTAAGCAATAAGTTAAACTTAAATAATGTCACTTTAAAAAGTGGCATTTAACTGTTTTGCTTAATATTGTAATGGTGTTGACGTTAGTTTTTTGCGCTTACAGCGATGAGATTGACTAATTATAAAAGTAGAAACTAAAGATAAAACAGGCAGGTAAAAATAAGTGACAAGTGTCATATTAACTGATGACAAATAACACCTCCAAAGCTTAAAAATTAAGGCAATAATGACCTTACATTTTTAGAGGAGAGTAAACATGAATACATCAACATTTTTCGAAAACCTAAAACGCTATTTAGCTGTATAAGGGCGTGTTGATCTTTGCGGATTGAAATTTGTTCAAACTAGGGGCGATTAAATCGCGGCGCGAGGTTTGTAACCTAGTGGGCTAAGTAAAAACCGAGTAACAAAGAGTTTATCGC
>NZ_PNCW01000050.1:0-7160 GCF_005886985.1 Pseudoalteromonas sp. S3178
AAAGATCAACACGCCCTAGTATTTAACCGTCACCTAGGAGCAAAATAATGAAATTTAGCTACGTAAATCCAACACTTATTCAGTTCGGCCAACAGCAAATTGCATCACTAACCGATTTGATCGCAAAAGATCAAAAAGTATTAGTAGTGTACGGCGGCGGTTCTATTAAAAAGAACGGCGTGTACGACCAAGTTGCAGCTGCACTTGAAGGCTTTGATTGGGTAGAGTTCTCAGGCGTTGGCGCTAACCCAACAATTGAAGTGTTAGACCAAGCAGTAAAAATTTGTAAAGAACAAGATATCGACTTCGTATTAGGTGTAGGCGGTGGCTCTGTAATTGACGGCGTTAAATACATTGCAGCGTCGGCAGTATATGATGGCGAAGGTTGGGATATCCCTACTGGTAAGCATACTATTACTAGCGCATTACCAATCGGTGCAATATTAACATTACCTGCAACGGGTTCTGAGTCTAATCAAAATTCAGTTGTGAGCAAAGAAGCAACGAAGCAAAAACTACCATTTGCATCACCAAAAGTGCTACCAAAATTCGCGATTATGGACCCTGATGTAATGAAAACATTACCGCAGCGCCAACTTGTGAATGGTTTAGTAGATGCATGGGTTCATACGTGTGAGCAGTACCTAACATTCCCTGCAGGTGCACTTGTGCAAGATGGTTACGCTGAAGCGCTATTAAAAGCACTTAAATCATTAGGCGATAACTTTGAAAACCAAGACGATGCATGGCGTGCAAATCTTATGTGGGCAGCAAACCAAGCACTTAATGGTTTAATTGGTTCAGGCGTATCACAAGATTGGGCAACACACATGATTGGCCATGAGCTTACAGCTGCTTACGGCGTTGATCATGCTCGTTCACTTGCTATTGTTCAGCCTTCTTTACTACGCAACCAATTTGCAGTTAAAAAAGCGAAGCTAGAGCAAATGGGTAAAAACGTATTTGGTCTTGCACAATCGGATGATTTAGCAGAGCAAACAATTCAAGCAATTGAAGCGTTTTACCACAGCTTAGATGTAGCCACTGTGCTTACTGAACATGGCGATGACAAAGCAGCTGCAGTAGAAAACGTACTTGCTAAGCTTGAAGCTCACGGCATGGTAGCCCTTGGTGAAAACCAAGCAATTACACTTACACAAAGCCGCGAAATTTTAGAGCAAGCAATTGCTTAAGCGCTTAAAGTAATACAAAACTAAAAGCCGCTAGCGTTTACGTTAGCGGCTTTTTTGTGAGTTATACCAACCCTCAAAATAGATCACTTAATTAAGCGAATTGGTATTAAACTAATTAAAAACACAGCGTTTATAATTAACCAATAATATTGATATTAATGTTTTGAAATGATGATAGTAAACTGTGTTCATCGGTTAGCAAAACTAACACCTTATAAATTTACACAGGATAAAAACTCATGATACTACTACAAAAAATATTAAACTCTAAAGCTGGCGCAGCAGCACTTATTTTACGTGTACCAGTCGGGTTAATTTTAGCAGCGCACGGCGCGCAAAAATTATTTGCTTGGTTTGGCGGTTACGGCCTTGAAGGTACAGGGCAGTGGATGGCAAGTATTGGCTTAGAGCCAGGTTACTGGTTAGCTTTAATGGCAGGCAGCGCTGAATTTTTTGGCGGCATTGCATTAGCACTTGGTTTATTAACACGCCCAGCAGCAGTAGTTACGGCGTTTACAATGTTGATTGCAATATTTAGTGTACATATTAACAATGGTTTATTTATGGCTAACAACGGTTACGAATACGCACTTACTTTATTAGTTGCAACTGCAGCGCTTGCTGTACAAGGTGCAGGTAGCTTTTCGGTTGATAGTGTTATTGCTAAAAAGCTAGCTGGTAAATAGCAGCAGGAATTTATAATTAAAAAAATAGCGGCTAATTTAGCCGCTATTTTTGTTTGAGTTAAGCGCTATGTTATTTAGCCGAAAAAGTTAAAGAGTAGTTGTACTGTGTTTGCTCAAGTAAATATTCTTTATGGGTACTTGGGCTCCACGAATCATCGCCGCCAACCCCCATATGTTGATGATCAATATGTACATGTAAGCAATCATCAGCTACTAGCTCATTAGTGTGCTTTGCTTGCGTTAACATGCTTTGAGAGTACTCACTGGCGGCAAATAAAAATGTACCGGTTACGGTTAAATTATTAACGCTAAATAATTGGCAATCACTACGCACGCCGTTATCGGTTGGGAATATATACGGTGTATGTAGCTCATTATGTTGCGCGCTGTAATAACCTAAACGCGCAGCCGCTTTGCGATCTGGGTAGTTTTCAAATGGCCCTAAACCAAGCCAGTTTACTTGTGTATCGCTTTGTTTATTAAGCGTTGTGCTTAACCCTATGCGTGGCATGGGTGGCAAAGTGTCGTTTAGTTGTACATCAACATTTAAGTTAATTTCACCGTTATTATTAAGTGTATAAAGCCATGTTGTTTTTGCTTGTACTGCGCCATTAAATTCATAACTAAATACACAGGTAATACGTATATCTACTTTTGATTGCACTACTTCAAACAAGCGGCATGTGCGCTGCCACTTGCCAATACCCGCCCTTAGCCAGCGCGCTTCCCATGCGTTATGATCTAAGTTGTCTACTTCGCTTACGCCTATATCATTATCAAGCGGGGCGCGGTAAAAATTATCAACTAATGGGCTTTTAATAACTTGGGTTTGATTGTGTAGCCATTGCTCAATAAGGCCTGATTGGCTATTAAACACAAGTTTAAAGCTATCGCCTTCAATACTTAGCTGTGTGTTGGTTTCGCTAATATTTATAGCGTTATGTGCTGAAGCAGCCACTAAAGCAGGCTTAAATGTATCAGCGCTTAAACTTTGGCTATTTATAAGCTTAAATTGCTCGGTGTTTAATACATGCTCAGCACTTGCAAAACTGCAGTCGTTAATAAGTACTACATCTAAATTAAGGTGATATTGCGTACCAGCCTTAAACACCGTTTTTGTATTAACAGTTAGCGTTTGCGTACTTTGCGGAGCAATATTAATAATTTGCTCGCCTTGCTCTACACATTGGCCATTTTCTATTAACTGCCAAACCAGTTTTTCGTTATCGGTTGCCCTAAATACATAATCACTAAATACATCAACGGTATAGTGGTTTTGAGTTTGCTCACGCAGCGTAAATTGTAAATGCTGTTGGCTGTATTTAGCTTCAAACAGGCTAGGGTGCGGCGTGCGATCTGGAAATAATAAGCCGTTTATACAAAATTGGCGGTCGTTTAGTTCATCACCAAAATCACCACCGTAAGCCCAGTAATGCTTACCGTTTTCATCAGTTTTAGATAAACCTTGGTCTACCCAATCCCATATAAAGCCACCTTGCAGGCGCGGGTATTCTCTAAATGCTTGCCAGTAATCGTCAAAGCTACCTAGGCTGTTACCCATTGCATGGGCGTACTCACATAAAATGAGTGGGCGAGTTTCACCCGGTAGGCTTAGCCATTTTTTAATAGAGTATTTAGGTACTGCGTCATCAGCAACATGTGTATCTACACGGGCATACATAGGGCAAATAATATCGGTTGCGGTTGTATTTGCGCCGCCACCTTCGTATTGCACTGGGCGCGACGGGTCAAAGCTTTTTGACCACCCGTACATTGCATCGTGGTTGGCACCGTGCCCGCATTCGTTACCCAATGACCAAATAATAATAGAGGCGTGGTTTTTATCGCGTTCAACCATTTGCGTATAGCGCGACATAAATGCACCAGCCCACTGCGGATCGCTGGCTAAACGCCCCATAGGAAACATACCGTGAGTTTCTATATTCGCTTCGTCTACTACGTATAAACCTAGCTCGTCACATAACTCGTAAAAACGTGGATGATTAGGGTAGTGAGCAGTACGTACAGCATTAAAGTTATTTTGCTTCATAAGCTTAATATCTTCAATCATGTCGGCGGTGCTCACTGCATGGCCGTTTTCAGGGTGGTGTTCGTGGCGGTTAACACCGCGAATAAGTAGCGGTTTGCCGTTTAAGCAAAGCTGCCCGTTAAGCATTTCTACTTTTCTAAAGCCAATGTTGTAGGCTTCTGCGTCTACGGTGTTGCCTTGCTCATCTAACAGGCTTAAAACACAGCGATATAAGGTCGGGGTTTCGGCGGTCCACTTTTTAGGGCTTTGTATATCAATTGTTTGAAATACGACATCGCTCCAACCGCCTTTTTCATCAACGCGTTTATTGTTAGTGCTTTGTATTTGTGGCTCACACAGTGCTTGTTCACCATCAAAAACCTGTACTGCTACTTGGTAGTTATTTGGTGCATCTATTGCGGTTTTTATATGCAAAGTCGCATCGCGGTAGCAGGCGTCTAAATCTGGGGTTATAAATACATCGCGTATTTGGTGTTGCGGTTTAGTAAGTAAATTAACATCGCGGAATATACCGCTTAGCCACCACATGTCTTGATCTTCTAGGTAACTGCCATCGCTCCAGCGAATAACCATAACCGCAATACGGTTAGTGCCAGCCACTAACAGCTCGCTTAAATCAAATTCGCTTGGTAAGCGGCTATCTTGCGAGTAGCCCACCCATTGACCGTTACACCAAAGGTGAAATGCCGAGTTTACGCCTTCAAAAATAATATGGTTTCGCTGAGCTAATTGCTCCGCCGTAATAGTAAACTCAGTGCGGTAGCAACCAGTTGGGTTATCGCTTGGTACAAATGGCGGGTTTACTGCGAAGGGGTATTTAACATTACAATAAATAGGTTTATCAAAGCCATGTAATTGCCAGTTAGAAGGTACCGCAATACTTTGCCAATCGTTACTTAGTGTTTCACTTAGTAATGACCCATCAACCGCTTCGGGTTTATCAAATAATTTAAAATCCCATTGGCCGTTTAAACTTTGTTTTTGTGATTGTGTGTTTGTACGGGCGTGGTCAACGCTTTTAAATCCATTGAGTGGGCTGTGTGCTTTTACTTGATTAACTTGCACCGAAATTGGATTTTCCCAATCGCGGCGGTTAATTATATGCTGTAGTGAGTTCATTAGTGTCCTATTGCATGTGTGGCAATTATAGTGGCTTAAATATAGCTAAAATAATGCGTTGAGGTTATGCTTAAAGCTCTCTTTTATTTATCCAAAACTATCATTTTTAATTATGCGTAACACCATTGTAGATATGCTTGATATTGGCCCAGAGTGTGCAGAGCGGTTTATTGATTTAACGACGCTGTCGCAAATGCCAAACCTTGAAATAGAGCTAGCAGGTTGCTCTAATTTATTGGGTGATTATTGTGTTGCACGTACCAACCCGCTTGAACACACTTTGTTTTATACTTTGGGTGGTCAGGGCACGCTAAAAACCATTAATAACCAATATCCACTAGTCGAAAATAGCTTAGCTATATTGCCAGCACGGCAAAGTTTTGAGGTTGAAATAGTAAGCGAAAAGTGGGATGTAATTTGGCTAAACCTTGCAAACACCAAGCGTTGGCAACATTTAAATTTAGCGCACGCTAAGGTATTAACTAATCAGCAATTAGCGCCATTACATTTAGCGATGGAGCTTTTATACAGCGAAAGTAACGCTACTTTACGCGAAGGCGTTATGCCTATTTTAAGCCATTATTTAAACACTACGCTTCAAAGCGAGCCACAAATAGGCGGGCAAAACAGATTAACCAGCTTGTTTTTAGAGGTAGAAGAGCGCCTGCAGTTTGATTGGACAATAGAGGCTATGTGCGAACAAGTACATTACTCAGCACCGCATTTACATAGGTTATGCCAAGCGCAATATGGTAAAAGCCCAATGCAGCAGCTTATTTATTTACGTATTAAACGGGCTAAAAACTTGCTACTAAACACCCGCTGGCCAATTGCCCATATAGCCGCTTATGTGGGGTACCCTAATATATTTAATTTTTCAAAACGATTTAAAAAATCAGTGGGCGTTTCACCCACTGAGTTTAGAAAAATGAGCGTTTAAAAAATAGCTTGGTATAAAAAGCCTGCACCAATAGCCATTGTAATAATGACAAACAAAAAGGCGGCTATCATTTGGTTTTTAAAAATTGATTTAAGCAAAATAACTTCTGTTAAGCTTGCGCCCGCGCTGCCAATTATTAATGCCATTACCGAGCCAAGCGCCATGCCTTTTTTAACCAATGCGGCACTTAGCGGAATAACGGCTTCGGCTCTAATATAAAGTGGAATACCAATAATGGCTGCAATAGGAATGGCGTACCACATAGCATCGCCAGCATATTTAGCAATTAGCTCGGTAGGAATAAAGCCATAAATAAACGAGCCTATTGCTACCCCTAACATTAAGTACGGAAACACCTGTTTAAAGTCTTTAAAGGTGGCATGCCACACTTTTACCCAGCGATTAGGCTGCGCTTTTTTTGGCTTTATTGCTTTAGGCTCGCCGCAGCTTGTGGTTGCACAGCTTAGATCAACTTCTTTAGGCTCACTACAGCTTGGTTTTGCGCAGCTACTAGTAGTCTGTGTGCTGTAAGCTTCTGGTTTTACATACCTTTCAAAGCCTAACTTTTCAAGGGTGTAGCCTGCGACAACCGACACCACCATAGCCACTAAAAAGTAAAATAAAGCAACCTGCCAGCCAAAGGTAATTACAAATAACCCAATGATCACAGGGTTAAGTAGCGGGCTGCCAAATAAAAATACCATCATAGGGCCAAAGCCCGCTCTCGCTCTTAATAATCCTTTTAAAAACGGAATGGTTGAGCACGAACAAAATGGTGTTATAGCTCCCAATAAAGCAGCAATAACGTAGCCCTTACCGTTTTTTGAACTTAAAATAGATTGAATTTTTTCAGGTGTTATAAATAGCTGTAAAACACCCACTAAATAACTAATAACAATAAATAAAATAGTTAACTCTGTAGCTAAAAAGGCAAACATGCCTAACGCCTCTTTTGCCATTGCTAGCATTTCATTACTCATAACGCACTCCAAAGTACACAAGGTATAATACCAATGCGCAATAATGCGTAATCATTTTGCGGAGCTAAACGTGTCGCTACCTGCGTTAAAAAATGCTCATTTAGAACAACTAAATAGCGAATTTTTTGCCTAGCTATCAACACGTTTTTCTAGCCTCAAAATAAATCACTTAATTAAGCGAATTGGTATAAA
>NZ_PNCW01000500.1:0-305 GCF_005886985.1 Pseudoalteromonas sp. S3178
CAATCACCAAAAAAACTTTTCAGCACAGTATGTCTCCCTCATCACTACAACAAATCAAACACAGGCTCTATCGCATCTAGACTGAAGTTATCCAGATCCAAGCGGTGCTGTATTCCTAGCGGCAAAATCCACTGCGGATCGGTATGGCCAAAGTCAAGCCGAGTTATTACGGGTAAACTGTCACAGCCAAACTCATCACGTACAACCGATAAAATCACTTCATCAAGCGCAGCCATCTCGCGCTCGCTGTAGTCCCGTGCGCGGCCAATCATTAAGCCGGATAGTTTCTCAAACACGCCCATTAC
>NZ_PNCW01000501.1:0-306 GCF_005886985.1 Pseudoalteromonas sp. S3178
CCAAAATCAACTACGCATCTATGAAGCCCAATGTGAAATATTCCCAAGGGAACTTTTTAACGCGCAGCTTATTGATAGCCAACAATTTGATTATCTCGTTATTACTGCTGAAGCCTTCCAACAGCTTACTACAGAAGGAAAAGAAGTTTTCATCGCGGAAAGCGAGTGCAAGTATATTTTACTAGACAACAATCAAGATAAGCTTCCGCATGCGAACAATATTAACGTCTCTAACCTCGCACTATATCCTTATTACGCTTATAAAGTTGTTTCACACATTGCGACGTTAGAAGGGTTAATTGACAG
>NZ_PNCW01000502.1:0-296 GCF_005886985.1 Pseudoalteromonas sp. S3178
GATGTTAAAAAGTATCACATTCGCTCAAAACTTTACTTAAGTAATGTTTCCAAGTCATTGAGAAACGAAGGCTTTCACGACAAGAAAGTACTAACCGATGGGTTACTGCCGCTTAATCTTGAGCATGATTCAGTGGCTGAACGAAACGCCGAGCGCGAGAAACAAAGCATTGCTCGTTATATCAAGGCGATAAAACACATCAAAGGTTGTTCTGCGAAAGACAATAACTGTTCATGGGACGAACACTGGACCATGATCAGGGTAAAAGAACAACCGCTTAAATATCTCCAGGACCA
>NZ_PNCW01000503.1:0-255 GCF_005886985.1 Pseudoalteromonas sp. S3178
GCGTTGTTAAATACGCCACCTTCTGAATTACACACAACTTCTTCTAGAGATTTCTCAGCAAGCTCAGTACCCTCAACAAGACCGTTAAGTTTAACAACGTAGGTGTTGTGGTGCTTGCCGTGGTGAAACTCAAGTGTTTCTTTTGAAATGTGTGGCTCAAGTGCATCAATTGCATAAGGTAGTGACGGTAGTACAAATGCCATTTTTTTCTCCAATTATTAATAAATGCCAAAATCGATACGAAACATAGCGCAG
>NZ_PNCW01000504.1:0-238 GCF_005886985.1 Pseudoalteromonas sp. S3178
TAAAAATAGCTTAACGATGCGGACATTATCATCCGTCAGCAGACGCTCAAATTCATTGATTTCTTGATAGGCGCGGCGCCACTCTTGCTCACTAGCAAATGCTTCAACCCGTTCTACCAACACTCGGCCGTAGTATGAACGGTCAAAAATAGTCATAGTGCCCCGAGGTGGTAGCTTAGTTTGAAAGCGGTATAAGTAATGCCGGCCTTGTTCCTCAGGCGTTGGTTTTGCGATTGGG
>NZ_PNCW01000505.1:0-286 GCF_005886985.1 Pseudoalteromonas sp. S3178
TAGCCAGTCTCAACGGCTCTTTCGCTTTTATGAGCCAGTTAGCGTGTTGTGTAAGGGCAATACCGGCAATTATTACCACAGCATTTTCCACGTTTTAAATGAGCCCATCGCGTCATAACCATAAAACCTTCTTCCATGTCGTAATCAAGCCCTTCAATAAAAGAGTTTGGGTGGGCGTATTGTTTTGCTAACTTTACTTGTTGGCGGATCGGCTGGTTTGCCATTTTTTCAATTTTTTGACGAATAGATGATATTAAACAGGTGCGACACAGGCAGCCTTTATCTG
>NZ_PNCW01000506.1:0-235 GCF_005886985.1 Pseudoalteromonas sp. S3178
TGGCCATGGATGCCTTGCTCGACCCAGATATCGAACTGGTGTTACTCACAGGCCCGGCAGGGTGCGGCAAAACGATTTTAGCCTTAGCGGCCGCCCTTGAAATGATCATCGAAAAAGGAATATACGACAAACTAATTGTGACGCGAAATACGCCTGAAATTGCAGAGAGCATCGGCTTTTTACCGGGTACCGAAGAAGAGAAAATGGCCCCTTGGCTTGCGGCAATCACAGATAC
>NZ_PNCW01000507.1:0-289 GCF_005886985.1 Pseudoalteromonas sp. S3178
TACTTCTTCTAAGGTTGTTTGACCAGCAAGTACTCGCGAACAGCCATCTTGTCGGATGCTTGGCGTACGCTTACGAATATACTTCTCTACCGCTTGCTCACCTTTACCGTTATGAATAAGTTCACGGATAGGCTCATCAACGATGAGAAGCTCATGAATACCAGTACGACCTTTGTAACCATTGAAGTTACACTCTTCACAGCCGACTGCACGGAAGATTTGCGTGCCACTGTCTTTGGCCACCCCCAGCAGTTCACATTCTCGTTCATCCGCTAAATGCGCTTCTTTA
>NZ_PNCW01000508.1:0-336 GCF_005886985.1 Pseudoalteromonas sp. S3178
TAAGAAGAAAACAGAAGACTATATTACAGGTCGTTACGGTTAAGGCGAGCTTGCGAGGAGAATATAATGGAACACAATATTAATAAGCACATTTCTGGCCGCTTTAATGAAGAGCTAGAAAACGTGAGAAATCACGTACTCAGTATGGGTGGACTGGTCGAGCAGCAATTAAACACTGCGCTTGATGCGGTTAATCACAATGATGCTGAAAAAGCGAAAAAGGTCAGTCAGAACGACTACAAAGTCAATGCGATGGAAGTGAATATTGACGAAGAATGTACACGTATCATCGCCAAAAGGCAGCCTGCAGCCAGTGACTTACGTTTGGTGGTTGCC
>NZ_PNCW01000509.1:0-316 GCF_005886985.1 Pseudoalteromonas sp. S3178
AATGCCCTCTGCCCAAGAGGTATTACTTTTGGCCAGCAAAGAGTTTCAGTTGGCATTGGTTACTGGTAGTACACGTGCAGAGGCTTTACCTGTATTGCGTCATTACGACTTGTTAAAGTATTTTGCTGTGGTGGTGTGTAAAGATGATATTACCCGGCCTAAACCTCACCCTGAGCCATATACGCATGCGTTGTCGTTGATTGAAAAATCACCACACCAGGCGGTGGCTATTGAAGATACGTATACCGGATTATGCTCGGCTTGTGCTGCAGGCGTACAAACAATTTTGGTACCAAATGCACATTCAAAAGACCAA
>NZ_PNCW01000051.1:0-72020 GCF_005886985.1 Pseudoalteromonas sp. S3178
AGCGCCGATGATAGTGTAGCATTTGCTATGTGAAAGTAGGACATTACCAGGCTTCAAATTGTAGAAAGCCCGACTAGAAATAGTCGGGCTTTTTTACGTCTGCAGAAAAGTAAGATACGCGTAATTAATAAATTTCGTTTAAGGATAATAACAGAGCGGATATTGCTAAGCGTTTTCACACCGCGAACTCAGTAGTCAAATAAAACAGCTCGAAGGCGAGCCCCACACAAGGTCGCCCCGACACAAAGATAGTGTAGCATTTGCACTATGGCTCTCCATCGCTGTGGGCACTACGACATTATTAGCTATGAATTTATTTAATTAAGTGAGCTATTCTGAGGTAAGCAAATCGTGTCGATAACATGACAAAATTTCGTTCTTTAGTTGTTATGACTAACTGCTCCGCATTGTTCTACCTCTTGTATCCTCACGGCCGTAAATCAGAAGTTTTTAACGCACTTAGCTAATCCTTTAAAGTGATTCAGTATCATTCCAGATGGTATAAACAGATAAAAAATGAAAGTATAAATGCGACCTCACACAATCAAAAATGGGCATGGTCAATTTAACCAAACACACACCTAAAGCATGCGCCTTGTGGCTTTTGTATATAAATTAAATCGCCGCCATGGTTTAGCATTATTTGCCTTGATAGGCTCAACCCAATGCCAGAGCCTTGTTGCTTGGTGGTAAAAAATGGCACGAAGATCATATCTATCACATGTTCGCTAATGCCCGGGCCGTTGTCGCTAATTTCTATATAGAGTTGTTGGCTAGTATTTTGCGCCAAGCTGATTTCAATAATTGGTTCAATGGCACTCTTAGCTGCGTATTTTTGACTCGCCTTTAGAACCTCAAGGGCATTTTTTATTAAGTTTACTAATACCTGTTCTATTTGGCTGCCATCGAGCATTACTAACTGCTGACTTTTAATCGACTGTTCAATATGGGTGTGTTGAACGCGTGCTTGTTGTTGATGCAAAGCGACAATGCGCGTTAGCATATCGGCTAAATTTTCGGGTGCTAAATTAGGTTTGGGTAAGCTGCTAACTTGGCGAAAACGGGCTATAAAGTCGCCTAAATGAGCTGTTCTTGATGCTAGTGTGTTTAGCGCAAGTTGTAAGTCTTGTTTATCTTCATTATCGATAAAACACAGTTCTTGTGGCATCAAATTGCTGCAGGTATCAGCCAGTGATGATAGCGGTGTTATTGAGTTAGCAATTTCGTGGGTGAGCACTTTAGTTAAGCGCTTATACGCTTGTTGTTCTTTTAGCTGTAGTTGATTATGAATTGATTGCAAACTGATAACTCGACGTACTTTACCTTGTATTTCGGCAATACTAAGTTGAATTGAGAGGGTATCGTGCTGCTCGCCATTTTGCCAATAAGTGGTGCTACGGATATTATTACTGGCGTTTAAAATTAATTCACCAATAGCGCCTAGTTCACGTAAATTTTGACAGCTTTTACCAAGTAGTCTACTGACGGCTGGATTTGATTCGATCACTTTGCCATTGTCATCACATACCAAAACAGCTAAATCAACGTGAATAAGTAACGCTTGTAAAAACTGCGCTTGTTGTTCAGCATTAAAACGGGCTGTTTGCATTTGTGTTTTTACTTGTTCAAATTGCTTAAGCATAGGGTGTTGTTGGCCAAGTCCTAAGGTGCTGTCGCCATTGGCTAAAGCACGGAGCACCATTTCAGCTTGTTTTTGTTGACGTTTAAAAAGCGCAAAAATATGCGTTATTAATGCCACCACGGCTAAAACTATTAATAATGATGTAGCTGAAAAGCCATGCGTTTGTAATACATAACTAAGTACTGCACTGGCACTTATGAGTGCGATAATATTAAATAAAAGTAATAAATTAGCACGCATGATCACAGCCCATACTTTTCAAGGCGGCGATACATCGCACCACGGGTTAAACCAAGCGCTTTAGCTGCATGGCTCACATTACCTTGGTGATGTTTAAGTGCTGCGCGAACTGTGCGTTGTTCGAGTATGTCTAAATCAAAAGTGTCGTACTGTAGCGGATTGTTTATATCCTCTGTACTTTGACTCGCAGAATGAGTGCTAAGTGCTGTTGTATTACCTACAACTGAGCTTATATCGAGGGTATCGTCTTCAGTTAAAATAACGGCGCGTTCGATTGCGTGGGCAAGCTCGCGTACATTGCCCGGCCATGAGTATTGGCAAAGTGAAATCATATCACTTTGAGCAATCGTTAAATTACGCTTATATTTTTTTGAAAAGTACTGAAGGTAGTAATCGGCTAATAATGGAATATCATCACTACGCTCACGTAATGCCGGTAGACGAATTTCAACAGTGTTTATTCGATATAACAAGTCTTGACGAAAACGACCTTCGCTCACAGCTTGATCAAGGTTGTCGTTCGTGGCGCAAATTAGGCGAATATCAATATCAACCGCTTTGCTGGCGCCAACAGGTGTTATTTGCCTATTTTGTAGCGCCGCCAGTAATTTTACTTGCTGCTCTAGAGGTAAATTACCCAGCTCGTCTAAAAATAAACTACCGCCTTGGGCAAGTTCAAACTTACCAATACGATCGGCTTTTGCATCGGTAAACGCGCCTTTTTTATGGCCAAATAATTCGCTTTCAAATAAATTATGCGCTATTGCGCCCATATCTAAACTCATAAAGGTTTGGCTGTGACGCATACTTGCTTGATGAATGGCATGTGCGGCGAGCTCTTTGCCTGTACCACTTTCACCAGTGATCAAAATGTTTGCCTCAGTTTGCGCCGCTTTTTCTATCGTATTGAATACTTGTTGCATTGCTGCGCTTTGCCCTAAAAAATCAAATGATGGCGTATTTAAGGCTTGATTTAACCCTTGCTTTTGACGCGTTAACTTACCCACTTGTTGTTTGTCTTTGGCATGAGAAAAAGCAGCGGCCACTGCGCCCCGTAATTGCTCGTTTTGCCAAGGTTTGGCAATAAAGTCAGACGCTCCCGCTTTAATTGCGTCTACTGCGAGTTGAATATCACCATAGGCCGTCATCAGTAAAACCACAATGTTGGGGTCTTGAACGATAATTTTTTTGAGCCAATAAAAACCTTCTTTGCCGCTTATTGAGTCTTGAGTAAAGTTCATATCAAGCAATATAACGTCAATGGGTTGCTCCATTTTGCGTTGCTCGTTAATGATGCCTTCAATATCAAATGGATTATCTGTGGTTTTAACGCTTTGGTAATGTTGTTTGAGTAATAACCGTGCAGCAATAAGAATATCTGGGTTGTCATCAACAATTAAAAGAGAGCCTGTATGTTTCATGATTTTTATTTTTATAGAGTTTTATTTAGCCTAAAACAAAAAAGGGACAGTGTCCATAAATGGACGTTTATAAAATAAAAAAGTGTTCTATTATCGGACATCTTCGACACTGGGTTACTTTTTTATAATGTTAAGCTATTGAATTTTAATGTTAAAAAATGTTGGCATGCTGATTGTAATAACTATCGGTAATTAGTTAATAAACCTGTATTAAGGTAGCTGGCATGGATAAAAAAATAGAACGCTCATTGACTCAAAAGTATTTAAAAAAATTTACTTTTGCAGCACTTACTTTAGGTGTTGCTGCGGCTGCATACGGTTTTACGCAAAGCAGTGATACAGGTCGTAGCCAAAATATAGAGCGCAGCAGCTTAACCGTTAGCACAGTAAAACAAGGTGCATTTAAAGATGCCTTAAGCCTACGCGGTCAAGTAGTGCCAAAAACCAGTATTTACCTTGATACTATTGCAGGCGGTCAAGTAGAAGAGCGCTTAGTAGAACAAGGTGAATATGTTGAAAAAGGCCAGCCGCTAGTGCGCTTAAGCAACACTAATTTACAACTTGATGTAATGAGCCGTGAAGCGCAAGTAACAGAGCAACTTAATTTTTTACGTAATACGCAAATGGCTATGGAAACCAGCCGATTAAACTTACGCCGCGACTTATTAGAAATCGAGTTAAAAATTACTCACCTAACACGCCGTTTAAAACAAACCAAACCTTTAGTAGAAAGTGGTGTATTGGCGCAAGACCAACTAGCAGAGCTTGAAGAAGACTTACACTATTATCATGCACGTAAAGAGCTTACTCTTGAGCGCCAAAAGCAAGAAAATTCAATTCGTGAGGTACAAGTTACACAACTTTCTGATAGCGCTAATATGCTTGAAAATAATCTTAAATTTGCGCGCCGAAATCTCGATAACTTATTAATTAAAGCGCCGGTATCGGGTTATTTAAGTGAGCTGGATGTTGAAATTGGTGAATCTAAACAAAGTGGTGCACGCTTGGGGCAAATAGATATTCCGAATGAATATAAATTAGTGGCACGCCTTGATGAATTTTACTTAAACCAAGTTCAGCGCGACATGACCGTAATGATTGAGCTTGAAAGCGGCATAGTAAATGCCAAAGTAAACAAAATTGATAGTCGCGTTCAACAGTCGCAATTTCAGGTTGAAGTGGACTTACCAAGTAATACCAAAAGTATTAAACGCGGGCAAAGTATTGATGTTGAGTTAATGCTTGGGGATGAAAAAAACAATGCCTTACTACTTAAACGCGGCGCCTTTTTTACAAGCTCCGGCGGTAACTGGGTGTATGTTATTGAACAAGGTAACGATAAAGCACTGCGCCGTGATATTCGCTTAGGCAAAAAGAATCAAAACTATTTTGAAGTGCTCGAAGGGTTAAAAGCAGGAGATCAAGTAATTACCTCCAGCTACAGCAATTTTGATAAAGCACAACAACTACAATTTTAAGGATAATAATAATGATCAAATTAACTAATTTGAGCCGTGTATTTCGTACTCAAGATGTTGAAACAACGGCGCTAAGTAATATTAATTTAACCGTAAACGAAGGCGACTTTTTAGCAATTATGGGCCCTTCTGGCTGTGGTAAGTCAACGCTGTTATCTATTTTAGGTATGCTTGACTCACCAACTTCAGGGAGCTTTGATTTTGCAGGGACAGACATTGCAGGCTACAGCGAAAAACAACTATCGATGCTGCGCAAAGCCTCAATCGGCTTTGTATTTCAAAGCTTTAATTTAATTGATGAGTTAACAGTATTTGAAAACGTAGAATTGCCATTGCAGTACCAAAAAATATCTAAAAGTGAGCGAAAAGAGCGCGTTGAAGCTATTTTAAAACGCGTAGGTATTGATCACCGAGGCGATCATTTACCGCAGCAGTTATCGGGTGGTCAGCAGCAACGCGTTGCAGTAGCGCGTGCATTAGTGATTAACCCTAAACTCATTTTAGCCGATGAGCCAACCGGTAACCTCGACTCAAAAAATGGTGACGAAGTGATGGTTATGTTACGTGAGTTAAATAAAGAGGGCACCACGGTAATTATGGTTACGCACTCTGATAAAGAGGGTAATTACGCCGATCGCTTAGTGCGCTTACTTGATGGTCAAGTGATGGTTGATAAAGCGAATTTACAGCAACAAACATCACAAGTTTCAGACGCTATTGTTGCGTAATGCACGTTTACTATCGTTATTTTTTACAGCATGTTCCAGTGCACTTAATAAGAGCTAGTACAGTAATCTTATTTATTACATTGAGTGCTTTTGCGCTCAAGCATGATCTGTCTTATGTATACCTCAGTGATATGGTAAGTGATTTTGTGGCTTGCCAGCTGTTTTTGTTCTAACCCCTAGGGGTAAGAAGGAATTTGATAATGTTTAAAAATTATATTATGACCGCAATGCGCTCATTTAAGCAGCAAAAACAACACTTTTTGCTCAATGTACTTGGTTTGAGTATTGGTTTGGCAGCGGCTATTTTAGTGGCACTGTTTGCCTTTAATGAGGCTTCTTATGACAAGCAGCAACCCAATTCTGAACGCGTGTATCGTGTTAATCAGTATTTTACATCCTTGGGAGTTGGCGGGCCGATGACCAACAAAGACCTCATGAATACATTTAAAGATATGGCTGAAATAGAAGACATACTATCATTAGAGCCTAGTCCGCCAGGTGCTGAATTTGTTCGTGATGATGTGGGTTATAAATTAGAACGTATTATGTCGGCAAGCAGCAATATAACTGATTTTGTGAACCTTAAACTGGTTACTGGCGACTTAGCTCGCGTGCTTAGCACACCTAATATTATTGCCCTAAGTGAGCAGTACGCTATACGAATTTTTGGCCGTGCAGACATTGTTGGTGAAACCTTAATACAAGGTAATAAACGTTGGCAGATTGGGGCGGTATTTGCTGATTTACCTGAAAATACGCACTTCTTTTTTCAAGGGTTAATTAAAGAGTTACCAGCCAATACTGAATATCAAAACATGAATAGTGCCTCTTATATTCGAGTAAAGCCAGGTACAGATGTTGAAAAGTTGGCAGAAACTATTGAGCAACGCTACATGAAAATTGCTTACGAAAACCCGAATTTAGCAAAAATGACATTACATCCGCTAACGTCTATTCATTTAACTTCCAACTCTAACTATGAAATGAAAAAGAATGGCTCGCTTTCAACGCTGCGTATTTGTATTGGTTTGAGTGTTTTATTGGTGCTGCTAGCGGCCTTTAATTTTATTAATATGAGTATTGCGCAATCGGCAAAGCGTGCCAAAGAAGTCGGCGTTCGCAAAGCGCTGGGTGCGAGTAAGTTACAAATTGTTTGCCAGTTTTTAGTAGAATCATTACTTATCACCATTATTGCGGCACTAATAGCATGTATGTTGGTTGAATTACTAACGCCGGCTTTTAATCAATTGGTCGATAGACAGTTATCCCTTAATTATGACTCTACGTTAGGTGCTGCAATCGCTGTTGTTGTATTGTTAATCGGTTTGCTTGCCGGTATTTACCCTGCCATGTTTATGTCGGCTTTTAGTGCAAAACGAGTACTTAGTGGTGATATGCAGCGCGGCCGCACAGCCATCGCAGTTAGAAAAGGTTTGTTAGTTGTACAATCAGCGTTATCGGTTGGCCTAATTATTGGCGCTTTATTACTGCAACAGCAGTTGGCTTATTTACAATCACTACCAGTTGGCTACACCAAAGAAAGTAAATTGATTATCAGTGATATATCAGTCGCAGATATATTACACAACAATAATACAGCATTACTAAATCGTATTAACGCGATTGATGGCGTAAACAAAGCAAGCGTTATGGATGTTGATGTAACAGGCTCATATAACTCGTCTCGCACATTTACCGCCGACAACGGTCAATTTACCAAACAAAGCTTACCTATTATTGGCGCCGGTAACGACATCGCCAAAACATTGGGCCTAACATTGGTCGCTGGCCGAGATTTTAGTGCAAAAATGGCTGCTGATTGGTTTAATGAAGTCAGCGAAACTAAAGCAACGGCTTCAGCCATATTGACTGAGTCGCTAGTAAAACAAGCAGGTTATGCAACACCGAATGACGCAATTGGCAGTACGTGGCGTGCCAGTGCAGGCAAAGGCCAAGATTTAATATTAACTGTTGTTGGTGTGGTTAAAAATATTAAAGTGGGTAGTGTTAAAGACGCACAACCTTCTACCATCTTAATTTGTGGTTACACCAGTAGCTGGGCAGGTCGAATTGTTGTTGATATGGACGTTTCTAAAATGCTCCCTATTAAAGCCCAGCTCTCAAGTATTTTAGAAGAAACTCTCGCAATTCGAGATCCACAAATAGGCATGCTAAGCGAAAACTATCGTGCACTTTATCGTAATGACGAACGCGCTACTGAATTTGTTACTTTGTTCTCGGGTTTAGCTGTATTTCTAGCGTGTGTGGGAACGTTTGGCCTAGCATCATTTTCAGTATTACGTCGTCAAAAAGAAATCGCTGTTCGCAAAGTGCTTGGCGCATCACGAATCAGCATTATGAACTTAATCGCAAAAGAATTTTTGATTTTAGTTGCCGTAAGTGTCGCAATCGCTTTTCCACTAACTTATTGGTTGGTGGGCAATTGGCTAGCTAATTTCAATGAGCGTGTTGCTCAAGCGCTGTGGGTTTATTTAATTGCAGCCCTTAGTGTTGCTGCTATTACTTGGCTTACAGTTGCCAGCCTCGCCTTTAAAGCCGCCAGTACAAGGCCTTCGCTTACTTTACGTTATGAATAATTATTAAACTGGCTCCCTACTTGAGGCCTATCGGAATAATTGATAGGCCTTTTTATATTTTGTTGTCATAAATGATGATCAAAAATTTGAGGAAGTTGGTAGCAGCGGGTTTATCCCGCGACAGGAGCTTAAGCCGAGTTTTTATATGCTGCAATGTTTAAATATCTTTAATTTTCACTGCGGGATTACCTGCAACAACAGTATTTGTTGCAACATCTTTGGTCACTATCGACCCTGCGCCCACTACAGCGTTATTGCCAATGGTAACACCCGCTAAAATAATAACGCCCGCGCCAATCCACACGTTATTACCTACTGTGATGGGTGCCGCAAAGTTTTGTTTATTGACTCGCTCTGTGGGGTTAACCGCATGAGATACCGCCAAAAGTTGAACGTTTGGGCCGATTAAACAGTCGCTGCCAATATTGATAGCTGCTTCATTTATAGGCGCGTCTAACACAGTGCAATTAATATTTATAAAAGTACGATCACCAATAGTAATTTGATTACCATAATCACAATGAAACCCTGACTCTATAATTACCCCTTCACCGCATTGTAAAAACAATCCTTTAATACGTTTTAAGTTACCTTTACTCGGGCTTTTATTGAATAGGCGGCAGGTGTCACCAGTTTGTTTGCGCAGCGCTAAATATTCTTTGTTTAAACTAGTAAATACTTGCATGTGGTTTCTTTGTTTAGTTAAAAGATGCTAAAGCTATTTTACCTTTATTATTACTCGTTGAAAGCTGCTTTATTTTTGCTCGTTCACTTGCCATTTAACTTGTTTCGTTTAAACTTGCACATCTTTCGAAACGAAACTTAATATCTTACTTTATGACTAAACGAAACACACAGCAGCGTCGCCATAATATATTGGCTCAGGTTAATGAGCTAGGTGAAGTGGCTGTTGAAAAGCTTGCTGAGCAGTTTCAAACATCTGAAGTAACCATTCGAAAAGATTTAACCGCGCTTGAAAAAAGTGGCCTATTGCTGCGCCGTTACGGCGGTGCTATTGCACTGCCTAAAGAAATTGTAAGTGACGAAATAGACTCTAAGCGCAAAGTCGCAATAGCCAAGGCTGCAGCTGCACTTATAAAAGATCATAATCGCATTATTATTGATAGCGGGCGTACTACGGCCGCCATGATCCCAGAACTTGCAAATAAACGCGGGTTAGTTGTAATGACCAATGCGATTAAAGTAGCGAGCCGTTTATTAGCGCTTGAAAACGAGCCAACACTTTTGATGACCGGTGGAACCTGGGATCCGCATTCTGAGTCTTTTCAAGGCCAAGTTGCCGAAAACGTATTATGCTCTTACGATTTTGATCAGCTGTTTATTGGTGCTGACGGCATAGACGTAAAGCGCGGTACTACTACCTTTAATGAGTTAGTTGGTTTGAGCCAAGTAATGGCAAAAGCAGCCCGTGAAGTAATAGTAATGGTTGAATCAGATAAGATTGGCCGAAAAATACCAAATTTAGAATTACCGTGGAAAATAGTAACTACTTTAATAACCGACACTGGCTTAGCAGATGATAAACGCAAAGCGATTGAGGCGTGTGGTGTAAAACTAATTTGTGCAGAGATTATTGATTAGTAACTACAAAGTGAGTTACTAGAATTAAAAAATTAATGGAGACACTATGTGTGGAATAGTTGGGGCAGTTGCAGAACGTCCAGTAAATAAAATTTTAGTTGAAGGCCTTAAACGTCTTGAATACCGTGGCTACGACTCTGCCGGTGTAGCACTATTAGAAGGCTCTACGCTAAATACTGTAAAAGCAGTAGGTAAAGTAGTAAACGTAGAAGCCGCACTTGAGAAAGCAGGCGTTAGCGGTCATACAGGTATTGCACACACACGCTGGGCAACACACGGTAGCGTTACTGAAGAAAACGCTCACCCACATGTATCAAACAATCAGCTAGCACTTGTGCATAACGGTATCATTGAAAACCACGCAAGCCTACGCGCATCGCTTAAAGAAGAGGGCTACGAGTTCTTATCTGAAACCGATACCGAAGTAATGGTGCACTTAATTCATAAGCTTCGTAAGCAACACACTACGTTACTTGCATCTGTTCAAGCAGCGGTTAAGCAATTTGAAGGCGCGTTTGGCACGGTTGTATTTGATAAAGCAAACGACAATGAAATTATCGTAGCGCGCTCAGGTAGCCCACTGGTTATAGGTTTAGGCCTTGGCGAAAACTTTATTGCTTCTGATCAGTTAGCACTATTACCTGTTACTCGCAGCTTTATATTTTTAGAAGAAGGCGACGTAGCACGTATTACTCGCGATACAGTTGAAATTTTTGATGAAAATGGCGACGCAGTAGAGCGTGAAGTGATTGAATCTAACATCACGCAAGATGCTTCAGGCAAAGGCGACTACCGCCACTACATGCTAAAAGAAATTTACGAGCAACCACTTGCAGTCCGCAATACGCTTGAAGGGCGTTTAAACGACGACCGCGTGGCAATTGACGCCTTTGGCGACAGCGCTCAGCAAATATTTAAAGACGTAAAACACGTACAAATTATTGCCTGTGGTACGTCTTACCATTCAGGTATGGTTGCACGTTACTGGCTTGAGCAATTTGCAGGCGTTAGCTGTAATGTTGAGATTGCCTCTGAGTTTCGTTACCGCCAATCGTATGTACACGACAACAGCCTGCTTGTGACTATTTCACAATCGGGTGAAACAGCCGATACGTTAGCTGCATTACGCTTAGCTAAAGAGCAAGGTTACATGGCCTCAATGACCATTTGTAACGTACCGGGTTCATCGCTTGTGCGTGAATCTGACCTTGCGTTTATGACTAAAGCGGGCGCTGAAATTGGTGTAGCTTCTACTAAAGCATTTACAACACAATTAGTTGGTTTGTTAATGCTTACTGCGTCTATAGCGCAAGAAAAGCAGCTTGATCAAAGTGCCATTGTAAATGCTATAAAAGTACTACCCGCTAAGCTTGAAGAAACATTGCTACTAGCTGATGGCATTGCAGACCTTGCAGAAGAGTTTGCCGATAAACACCACTCACTGTTTTTAGGTCGTGGTTCGCAATACCCAATTGCAATGGAAGGTGCGCTTAAACTTAAAGAGATTTCGTACATTCACGCAGAAGCCTACGCAGCGGGCGAGCTAAAACATGGCCCACTTGCACTTATTGATGCCGACATGCCAATTATTGTTGTAGCACCAAACAATGAGCTATTAGAAAAGCTTAAATCAAACGTAGAAGAAGTACGCGCACGTGGCGGCATTATTTACGTATTCGCAGATAAAGATTCACACTTTGAGTCAGACGACACAATGCGTGTAATAAACGTAAACCACACTGACGACATTATTGCGCCAATTGTTTACACACTGCCATTACAGTTACTGTCGTACTACGTAGCAGTAATTAAAGGTACCGACGTTGACCAACCACGTAACTTAGCTAAATCGGTTACTGTTGAGTAAAATCAAAAGGTTTGTAATTACCTGTTAAAGATAAAAAGGCGCTTAATGCGCCTTTTTAATATTAGCGTTCACCTAAGTCATAAGCAAAGTAGCCATAAATGGCTAGGGTCATCATTATTATGAAAGAATAATGCATTGCGCGAGCTAAAATTAAATCGATAGGTCTGGTGTATCGTAAAATGGCTTCGTCATTAACAACAGTCGCCTTCGCTGGCTTTTGCCGCCTTATTACTTTGCCATACATGCTAACTCTGATACCAAGCCCTTTATCCCAAAGGGGCTCATGTATTCCTTCCTCACGCATTTTTTTCTCTATGTGTTTCATCGAAATACGAGTGAAGCATAAGGCTGAAATAAGAAAAGCAATTATAAATGGCCCAGTTAATATCCAGTAAAAAGTTTCTGGTATAAGATACATAGTTTAAAACCAACTTACATTAGAGCTAAGATCATAAACTAGACCAGAGAAACCCTTTCCAGCAGCATCACCAACTTTACCTGCGGCATAACCAACCCCCAAGCCTACACCTATAAGAATGACCCAGCCCACAGGACCCATAGCAATTGCTATTCCAACACCTGCAGTTATAGTGGCACCACCAGCATAGGCTCCTGCTGCAGTACCAAGGCCAAAACCTGTCGTTTCAACAACTGCTTTGCGCTGCCAGTCTTCACCTGCCTTATACTCATTATAAACGCTATCAGCACGTAGACCTGCATCAATACCAATAACCAACTTGCCTAAAAAATTGGACCCTTGCTCTAATTTACGTAGGTGCTGTATGTTGGCTATAGATGTTAATTGCAGGGGGGCTGAATCTCTTGCACTTCTCGCTATATCAATGCCACGTTGAGTATTAGACCAGATATTACCTCTTGCAGACGCCTTCACTTTGCCTTTGAATTTAACCATTTCTCTTTTAAATTCAGTATTAAGCTCGAAGTGAGCTTGTTTAGCTTTTTTACCTAGTTTAATTAACTCTAACTTTGGCTGCTTATTTTGCGACGCTTCTCTAATTTTAATTAATGAAGTCTGATATTTTAAAATAGCCTTCCCAAATGAACTCAATCTCGTCTGGCTTGACTCTAGGGAAGTAAATGCCGCACCAGTAGCGGCAATAGCGTCAAAATTTCTACCTAAAACTTTTATTTCTGTCAGTTTTCTTACTTTGTCCACATAAGGGGAGATTTCTGCGTCATATAGTGCGGCAATAGCCAAGGCATCTTCATCACCGAAGCTATTTACTATAGTGCTGACATTTCTTTTTGTATGCTGAGGCCAAGACACTGTACTGTCAAGTGCACAAGCTATGTCAGGACGAGAACGCCTAAAGTCACTCATATCCCCAGACTGTGGAGATCTTAAAATAAAAGGAGTTCCTTGAGGTATAAAATTACCTATAATATGAGGGTTATCTTCTCTAAATCGCTTTAGTTGCTCTAAATCACTAGCGTTAAATGGTAGGCTTGCTCTGCTTTTTGTATTAAAGCATAAATCAAATTGAGACATGATATTTCCTTGTATCTAAAATTAATCCATCAGATTTCAAAAAATAACACACTTGAAATGTTGAAATCAAGAATACAGCGTGTTCAAGTGATTTTAGTAATGATTGAACTATATGAAAAATAGTATTAATACAAGGCAATACCCAGAGGATTATCGTTGAATAAAACAAGGTTCATTTTATTTAAATCACTAATCCCTACTTAATAAGCGCTAAATACGCTAAAATTACAGGCTACTTTTTTAGCAATAAGCCCGTAATAAATATGACCTCAGCCACAAGCCCTAGCACCTTTAACGAACTTGGCCTTATTCCAGAGCTACAAGCTCGTTTAACCGATTTGGAATATAACCAACCTACGCCAATTCAAGCTAAGGCGATTCCAAGTGTACTTGCTGGTAGCGATTTAATTGCGGGGGCAAATACTGGCTCAGGTAAAACAGCAACGTTTGCTTTACCTATGCTACAAACGTTATTTTTAGAGCAAGGCGCTAAAAAAACAGCGAGCAAAGGTAACTTTGTAACTGGGCTTATTTTGGTACCTACCCGTGAGCTTGCAACGCAGGTGGCCGATAGCGTTAAATCGTATTCTGCTAACTTTAATGGCGCAATTAAAACGGTGGCGGTGTTTGGTGGTGTGTCGGTTAATACACAAATGCAGGCTCTACGCGGCGGCGCCGATATTATTGTTGCAACGCCAGGGCGTTTGCTCGATTTAATCTCAAGCAATGCTATTAAGCTCGATAAAGTAACAACCTTAGTGCTTGATGAAGCCGACCGCATGCTAAGCCTTGGCTTTACTGAAGAGCTGGCTGAATTATTAGCGTTAATGCCTGCTAAAAAACAAACTATGTTGTTTTCAGCAACCTTCCCAGAGCAAGTCACACAATTAACGCAAGAGCTGTTAACCAACCCAGTTGAAATACAAGTTCAAAGTAAAGACGAAAGCACCTTAGTACAGCGCGTATTTACGGTTAATAAAGGCGAAAAAACCACGGTTTTAGCGCATTTAATTAAAGCGCATAAATGGCGCCAAGCACTTATTTTTGTAAACGCTAAAAAGGACTGTGAGCACTTAGCAGGTAAGCTTGAAAAGCGTGGTATTAACGCACAAGTGTTCCATGGTGATAAAGGCCAAAGTGAGCGTACTCGCGTAATAGAAAAATTTAAAGCCGGTGAAATAGAAGTACTTATTGCCACCGATATAGCAGCCCGTGGTTTAGATATTGCCAAACTGCCAGTTGTTATTAACTTTAACTTACCGCGTAGCCCCGCTGATTATATGCACCGTATTGGCCGAAGCGGCCGTGCCGGTGAAGTAGGTTTAGCGTTATCGTTAATTGATTATGAAGACTTTCATCACTTTAAAATAATCGAGAAAAAAAACAAACTTCGTTTAGAGCGTGAAGAAGTAACGGGTTTTGCTGTAAACCAAGTAAACCTTGATGCAGCACAAGCACTTAAAAATGAAAAGCCAATGGCAAAGCCTGAAGGCACAGGTAAGAAAAAGAAGAAAAAAGCCGATGTTGAAGATGTGTGGAGTGGCTGGAAAAAGCCTCAGCGTTAATAATACCAATCGACTTAAATATTTAATCATTCTAGCTTGCTAAATAGAGCGCTAACAGCGTTATAAATTTCTCATGTAGAACAACTATATGTCGATATTTATGTCTTGTTATCACTCTATTTATATGACGCTATAAATGACTAATAACCTAACACGACTGGTATAACCGTTTTAAATAAAAACCCTGCAAATTTGCAGGGTTTTTTATTAGCTAATATTGCTATACAGCAAATTAAAACTTAGACGGAGCTGGTGGCACCACTAAAGGTTGCTTAGGGTTTTCTTTAAGCTCCTTTAATAACTCTTGTACAGCACGTTCTATTGATGGATCTTGGCCCTTATAAATAAGCTCTGGGCGATCAACCACTTTAATATCAGGTGCAACGCCTTCGTTTTCTATAATCCAGTTACCTTGCGTATCTAAAATACGGAATGTAGCAGCAATTACTTGCCCGCCATCTACAAGGCCAGGGTTACCAGAAATACCAATTAAGCCACCCCATGTACGCGTACCAATTAGCTTACCTAAACCCGCTTGGCGGAAGTAGTAAGGAATTGCGTCACCGCCTGAGCTTGAATAGCCATTTATTAGCATTGCTTTAGGACCGTCGTGCGCAAACTGTGGCGTTTTAGTCGGCTCTGTACCTCGACGTTTCCAATAGTTAAGTGGTTTACGTGCAAGCCAGGTGATCATATGCTCAGGAATATAGCCACCACCGTTGTATCGGTCATCAATAATCATGGCGTCTTTGGTTGTTTGCGGCATGTAATTTTTAAACATGGCGCGGTTACCTTCATACGCGGTATTTGGCAGGTGTACATAGCCAATACGCCCATTTGATAGCTTATTAACGTAGGCTGCACGCGAGTTAACCCAATCTAAATAACGTAGCCCTTGCTCACTGGCTACAGGTTTTACTGTTACTTGCCACGCGCCTTTGCTACGCGGTTTGCTGTTTAGCACCAGCTCTACTTGATCGCCTTGGGTGTTTTCAAGGAGTTCGTAAAAGTTAGCAACGTCTTTAACCGAACGGCCGTTTACCGCAATAATGTAATCGCCGTTATGTGCTTTTACGCCTGTAGTACCCAGTGGTGAGCGGAAATCGTCATGCCAGTTTTCACCTTTGAAGATTTGCTCTATTTTTACATAACCCGATGGGTCACTTGCAAGCTTAGCACCTAATAAACCGTGGTTTTTACGCTCGGCTTTTGGCATATCACCCGATTGCACATAAATATGGCCTGAGTTAATTTCGCCGGCAATTTCACTAAGTATGTAATCAAGGTCGCTACGGTGGGTAATGGCATCAGCCATAGGTTGGTATTTAGCTAAAATAGCATCCCAATCTTGGCCGTGGTGGTTTTCGTCGTAGAACCAATCGCGCAGTGTGCGCCAACCTTCTACGTACATTTGTTGCCACTCCGCTTGCGGGTTAATTTTAAGTGTCATTTTACTTAAATCGAGCTTGTTGGCCTCCAGGTCTTGCTTTGGTTTCGGCTCGATTACACTATAACCGCCACTTGTATGTACAAGCAGATGCTCGCTGTTGCTCGATAAAGTGTAATTACTAACACCTTTAGCGACTGTTTCTAGCTCGCTATCGTGCTCGGTGCCTATAAGTTGTAAACCACCATTGGCAAGTATAAGCACGCCGTCTTTTACTGCGGTTAAACCTCGGTAATCGCCCGCTGGCGCGTTAAGTGCGGTAACACGTTGCATAAAGTTGCTGCTTTGCAGTGCGTTTTTAACTTTTTTGTCGTCTTCTTTCTCGTCGTCATCGTCTTTTACAATCGTGGTTTCGTCACTTTGTAAGGCTATAAGCGGTTTAACACTGTCGTTTACTGCGGCCGCATAAATACGGGTGGCGCGGTTAAACATGTAGTCAAATTCGTAGCTGCTAAACGCAAGGTTAAAGTCGCGCTCAGAGCTAAAGTAAAGGTATTGGCCATCTGGCGAAAAGGTTGGGTTTTGCTCGTTACTCATTTCATCTGTTAGGCGCGTTACCTTTTCTTTTTTAAGGTTGTAGTGCCACAGTGAGGCATAACGGTTTTCGTTATTTTTAACATACACAATGTCTTGGCTATTAGGCGACCACGTATACTGAGTAATGCCGTCTTCGTCGTAAATGCCGGTATCAATTTTGTGTTGCTTGCCCGATTTTGCATCTAGCCACCACAGTGTGTTGTTTTTATCTGCAAATAACAGCTTAGAGCTATCGGGTGACCAAATAGGCGTAAAGCGCCAAATAGTGCCGTTGCTAGTGAGTTGTTTAATAGCATTATTTTTACTGCGATCTTTTAAGTAAATTTCGTACTCGCCGCTTTCATCGCTCATGTAAGCAATGTAACGTCCGTTTGGCGACCAGCTTGCGTCTATTTCACGGCTCTTATCTGTGTACGATAAGTTACGCGTAGGCCCTTGTTTTACAGGTACACTAAATAGCTCGCCACGGGCTGTAAATACAGCACGTTTGCCATCGTGAGAAATCGACATAGAATCAATAAAGTCGCTTACATTTTTGCTGTAAGGCATAGCGTATTGGCGCACACCAGCAATGTTAATGCTCAGCTTAGTGCTTTTTTGTGTTTTTGCGTCAAAGCGATATAAGTAACCGCCGTTTTCGTACACAACCGCATTAGGGCCTGCTGAGGGCCAAAGTACGTCAAAGTTTTTATAATTAGTGAGCTTTTTAGGCTCACTGCCTTTACGGTATTGGTAAAGGTTTAGTGTGTAATCACGATCAGATACAAAATAAATGTTGTCGCCAACCCAGGTAGGTTGCTGGTCGCTTGCACGGTTAGTAGTAAGTTGCTCTGAGGTGTTATTTTCTAAATCGTAAATCCATACGTCTTGCGCACGGCCGCCACGGGTGCGTTTCCAAGTACGAAACTCACGGTCAATGGGCGTATAAACATACTTGTTACCATCAGGGGAGAGCATACCGCCGCCAGTTTCTGGAATAGCTAAAGGTTGCTCAAGACCACCGTCGGCTGGGACCATATAAGGGCGGCCCATTCTTTTGCCCCACGGTGTACGGTTTGCTCTAAACACTACATTTTTGCCATCGGCGGTCCAATCTAAAACGCGGTAATCAAAGCCACCACGCGGTGGCATTGGGCCAACATCGTTATAGTAGGTAAGTTGCTTAAGGCCTGAGCCATCGCTGTTAATTACATAAATTTGGCGGCTGCCGTTATATTCGGCTGAAAATGCAATGCGTTTACCGTCAGGAGAAAATTTAGGAAAGGTTTCAAAACCAATATGATCGGTTAAACGTTTACTTGCGCCTGTTTGCGTATCAGCAATATAAATATCGCCGCTGTAAACAAAGGTCACGTTTTGGTTATGAATATCCGGAAAGCGTAGTAAGCGAGTGTCTTTAGTTTCATAGGCCGATACACTCGGTGCAATAACCGCAGCCAAGGCAAGAGCCAATGTTGTTAATTTTTTCATGGGATTACATCCTATATTAATAGCTGTTACATCATAACAATAAGGTTATAAATAGCGATGCACTTGCGATAAAAGGTCTGTTACAAAATGTGAATAAAAAAAGGTTGGCATTAAAACGCCAACCTTCAAGGGAGCACTCTTTTTAAAGAGTGAAATTAGTGGTCGTGATCGTCTTCTTCTTCCTCTTGCGCAATACCAAGCCAAGTAATTGCACTAGGAGCAAAAGTAAGCTCAACCTCACTTTCAATTTCTAAGTCTTCAAGGTGTACTTGCACAACGTGCTGAGCAATAGGGTCGGCTACATAAGCAAACTGACCATTTTGCGCCACTGTCATGCTAAAGCTCATACCTTCAGGCATGGTTGATACATCTTGTTCGGTAATATCAACTTGGCCTGCAAGTTCCCAGTGCATTTCGCCATCATGGTCGTGTGCACTAAATACATTTAAAAAGCCTAAGCTGTCTAATATTAAAAAGTGCTCGCCATGGGCAGAAAAAGAGTACGACACAGCACTTGCGCCATCGGCTAGTTGCCATTCTACTTCTTCCATTTCGGCATTTTCAGGATGAATACTCAGTAATACTGAGCCACTGCCATCGTGTCCTGCGGCAACACCAAAAATAGTGTCGCTATTTTCGTGGCCATATAAAGTACCAATGCGTTCAGTACCTACCGCTTCTATGTTTGCTACTTTTTGTGCTTCGTATACATCATCTTGTTGGTGGGCTATTAGCACACCATCACCACAACCAAATACAACATAATCGTGATTTTGTGCTGCACCGTGTAAATCAGGGCACGTAACTTCTAAGGTCTGTTCAAGCTCGTATTCACCATCATGAAAGTGATAAACACCTACTTGATCTGGCAGTACTTTAGCTACCGATGTGTTATCTGCATCGTCGCGACGAATAGTTGATAGCAAATGCTCACCTCGTGGCTCTGCTACACCGTGCATATTTATATCGTAGCTAATACCAGGGAGTGTTGGCGTTGCGTTAGTGATATCGCTATCAGTTAACACTTCAACCGAAGCTGGCGCACCTGAATCTGCATCGCCATCGTAAAATATGGCTAATTGCCCGTCGTGTGTCATTAAGTGTGTAGGGCGGCTGCCACTTGTTAGCTCGTAGCTACTAAATGCAGGGCCTTGCTCGTAATCATGCAAGTGCTCACCGTGATCTTCGCGCCACATACCGCCGTCTATAAACCCTAGGTAATCTTGAGTTCGGTTTGTAATTACAGCGTAACGAAAGTCAGGCGAAGCCGACAACGTATTTGACTCATCGTTTAATATAAACGTATCAAGCAGTGCGTTATCGTCTAAATCAAAAAAGCTCGCTTCGTTGCTATCCCCAGCCAGTACGGCAAGTCTGCCAAGTGAGCTTATGGTATAGCCGTCGTCATGGTCGTGATCATCATCATCGTCGTGATCGTGTTCATCTTCTACAACAATAGGATCTTGTTCCACAATGTTGGTTTCTGCATCGCCACAAGCTGTGATAAATGTAGTACTAATTGCCAGTGCAATAAGCTTTAATTGATATAGTTTTTTCATGTTTATTTCCTTTAATTATAATTTTTTAACGCTTAAAAATAACCGCGAATACCTAGCGCAAAACTACGTCCTGGACGTGGCGCTATATCTTTTACAAACGAGCTGTGCACGCGTGCCTCTGTATCTGTTAAGTTGGTACCTCGTAGGTACACAGACATATCTTGGTTTAATACTGAAAGGTCGTAAGAGATGCTTGCATCAACCAATGTGTAACCGTCTGTGGCTGTTTCTTGTGGGGCTGTGCGGTCTTGCTTTTGATAGCGAGTAACGTGAATATGCGCACTGAGTTTATCTGTTTGATAGCTTAGCTCGCTACCAAAACGAAGCGGTGGAGTACGGGGTAAATCGCCGCCGTTTTTAAGGCGTGCACGAACGTAATCTGAGAATAAATCTACTTTAAACTCATCAGTTAATTGCCACGCAATTTGCGCTTCAAATCCGTGTAAAATTACGTCGTCTGTTTTAAATAAATAAACCGGCAGTTCTGATGAATGGTCGTGTTCGTCAGCGCCTTCTTCTTCATCGCCATGGTCGTGACCACTTTCAGCGAATAAACCGGTGTCTATTTGGTAATAGTAATTATCTACTTGGTTATAAAAGGCATTTAAAATAAAGCCAACATCACCTTGGGTTTTACGTAGTGTTAAATCGATATTATTGGCTGTTTCTAGGTCAATTGTTTGATCAGATAAACCTAAATGGCCGTCTTCATCTAAATCAAACAGTGCGCCTACTTCGTAAGTGCCAGTACCAATATGTGGCCCAAACGATAACAACTCAGAGGCAGAAGGCGCGCGTTCAGAACGCGATACAGAAAGTCCTAAATTATAGTTAGGTGTAAAATCCCACACTACGCCTGCCGATAAACTGATTGGCGTAAATTCGTGCTCTACGTCAAATACACGAGTGGTTTCTGCGCTTTCTTCGTGGTCGTGATCATGCTCGTCGGCTTCTTCTACTTCATCATGTGCATGAGCGTCAATATTTGGCAGTAATACGTCGCCTGCTTCAATTGTTACACGTTCAATACGCCCACCTACTTGCACTAAAAAATCACCAAAGTGCCTTTCTTCCATTAGCGCTACAGCAAAGCTTTCGGTTTCTGATGGAGGAGTAAAGGCCTCTTCACCTTGCGCTTCAACATCGCTTTGTTTGTAATGAAAGCTAATGCCGCCATTCCACTCGTTAAATTGGTTATGTAGTAGGTCTATACGAAATTCGTTTGTTTCGTTTTTAAATGTGGTGCCTACAGCGCCACCTTCAATTTCAGCGTGTTCGTAGTCGGTGTGGCCAACGCGCAGGTTTACTTTGTTTAGCCATTTATTATCTAGGTTGTACTCACCTAATAATTGCACTTTAGTTTGCTCTAAATCAGCAAATACGCTTTCTTCTTCGTCGCTGTGCTCTTCCTCTTCATCACCGTGCGTATGGCCCGGAATACCGTATTGACGATTAAATTGCTCTACAGCTAAGCCAATAAAGCCGTTATCCATTAAGTAGCTAGCGCCAACAGTAAAACCATCAGACTCTTCATTGCTGTTTTCAACTTTGTAATCGCCAACAGTAAAACCATCAGACTCTTCATTGCTGTTTTCAACTTTGTAATCGCCACTATGGCCTTCACCGTCGCTATCTATATCAGCAGCTACAGGTACCTCGTAGTCATCGGCTTCACGCCAAAACGCATCGGCATAAAAAGCCACCGAGTCTGTGCCTGTGGTGGCATTAAACGAGGCCACTTTTTGGTTATCAGCCGAGTTATGTTCTACGTTCCACTCGCCGCGTGTTGTACTGTCGGTTGGTACGCGGTTATCTACCACATTTACTACGCCACCAATGGCGCCACTGCCATAAAACAGTGTTGCAGGGCCGCGTAATACTTCAATTTGTTGAGCGGTAGACGCTTCTGATGCAACAGAATGATCGGGACCAACGCGCGACACATCACTTACATCAAGGCCATTTTGAGTAATAAGTACACGCGGGCCGCTCAAACCACGAATAATAGGTGTGCTGGCTACTTTACCGTGAAAATTTGTATTAACGCCTGGGAGTTTTTCAAGGCTATCGCCAAGTGTTGCAGCTTGTTGTCGTCTTAGTTGTTCGCCAGAGAGCACACTAACAGGTGAGGCAGATTCCATTGCCGACATATGAATAGGGGTTGCTTCAATATCAATAACTTCAATAGGCGAGCGCTTTAAATTAAAAGTAACCGACTGGTTTTCATCGTTTGTTATTGTTATATCGCGATGAAGGTGGGCATATCCTGGCGCCACAACATGAAGCTCTTTTAAGCCATTGTTTAGCTCTGCTATTACAAATTTACCGTTTTCGTTGGTGGTTACTTTAAGGTCTGAGCCTTCAACTTCTATGGTTGCATTGGTAACTACTTTACCTTTGTTGTTTAGAACAACGCCTTCAATTGTGGATGCAAGCACACTTGCAGGTAATAAAGCTGCAATGAGAACAGCTAATTGTGATCTACTTTTCATTTGACTACCTTGTTAGATGTTATATTATATCAATTGTGCGGGAAACGTTATAATGTATCAAGTTCAATTAACTATTGTTACTCAAATGCCTTTTAAAACGTAAAGCCGTTGTTTATAAAATTGATTAGTAGAGGAAGTAATGAAGTCGAGTCAGAGTGTTATGGACCGTATGGCGATTGGGTTATCGTTAATGTGCACAGTACATTGTTTTGCAACCCCGGTTATTTTAGCGTTATTGCCAAGCTTTGCTGTACTGCAAATAGATAGCGAACAATTTCATTTATGGATTCTTGCGGCGGTACTGCCAACCAGTTTATTGGCATTAAGCTTAGGCTGTAAAAAGCATAAACGTTTACGTTATATGGCTTGCGGCGTAATTGGGCTAGCCTTTATGATATGTGCTGTATTACTAGGGCATGAAGTGGCCGAAAAAGCGTTCACTTTAATAGGCTCGGCTTTTATTGCTGTAGCCCATTGGTTTAATTACCAACAGTGCCTTAAAAAGAGTGACGATAAATGCCCGTGTTCAGGCACCGAGTCTGATCAGGCAGCTTAGCGTTATCAGTGCTACAAATACCTAACATGTAGCACTGTCTTTCAAGCCCGAGTGTTTATTTTTTAATAGCCTAAAGCTAAAAGTGGGTTAAAGTAGTCATCCCGTATTGGTTTATTATGCTTGGCTTAGGTTAATGAATACTGCTTTAAAATACTTGCTGTTACTTTGCGCTTTAATGTGTTTTAAATTAAGCGCAAATACCCCCTACCAAATCCCTAGAAGCAGCGTTATAGAACTCACTGAGCCCGTAACCAATCGGGTATATCCTGTTTTTATTCAACTCCCTAAGTCATATAAAAAGCACCCTGAAAAAATATATCCGGTTATTTATTTAACCGATGCACCGTATACGTTTCCTATTGTGGCGGGAGCTACGCGGTTTCCTATGAATAGCGGTAAAATGCAGCAGGCTATTATTGTGGCCATTAGTTACGAAAAAGGCTCTAAAGGGTCTAATAGCCGAATTAGAGACTACACCCCAAGTAAGGCTCAAAGCTGGAAAAAACAAACAGGTAACGCTCAAAACCACGCGCTGTTTTTAAAAAATACTGTACTGCCGTTTATACAAAGTAACTACCGAGCAAGTAGCACACAAAAAACCTATATAGGTAACTCTTTAGGCGGGTTATTTGGTGCCACTATTTTATTTACGATGCCCGATTTATTTAACAATTATATTATTGGCAGCCCATCAGTTTGGTTTAATAACAATGCAATTTTAGCGCTGCAAGCAAATAAACCGAAATTGCCTACAAAGGTTTATATATCGGTAGGGGCAAAGGAGACCCCAAGCTTTGGTGAAGGTCAAAATATGGTGGAAGGGGCAAAGCAATTAACGCAAAAAATTAATGCACTTAGCAGTGACAATATTGAACTAAAAAGCGTTGTTATTGAAGGAGCGAGCCATGCAACCGCATTTCCTACTACGGCGATACAAGGGCTTGATTGGGTACACCAATCGACTTAAATATTTAATCATTCTAGCGTGCTAAATAGAGCGCTAACAGCGTTATAAATTTCTCATGTAGAACAACTACATGTCGATATTTATGCCTTGTTATCACGCTATTTATCTGTCGCTATAAATGCCTAATAACTTAACACGATTGGTGTAGCCAATAAGCTCTAAAAATTACTAAAAGCTTAAGCGCTTTCAAGTTCCTGCTTCCAGTTTACTAATACTTCAATAAACTCTGGGCCTATACCACAGCATCCGCCAATAACACTTGCGCCTAGGTTGTGCCATTTTTTTGCAAAGTCTAAGTATTCTAAAGGCGAAATATCGCGATACGCTTGCGAGCCTTCGTTGGCTTTGTAGTCGTGCGCAATGGGTGTAAAGCCATTAGCAAACGCGCCTAAAACAACGCTTTTATTTTGCTTGGCTAATACTGCGTTAGTATCACTAAAGGCTTGCTCTATAACCTCAGGTATTGAGCAGTTAAAGAAAATACCCGCAACATTTTGTTCAAGCAAAGCCGCTACTGCGTCACTTACCAGTTCACCAGATCGAAGTTTAGCTTGCTCGCTTACCACATCATTTAAAGTAAATGCGTAATAACATGGCTTGTTTGAGCCTTTAAGTACGCTTGCCATAACGTGCGCTTCTTCAATGCTCGATATGGTTTCACCAATCCATAAATCTACGTGCTCGTCTTGTGCCTTGTATAACGTATCTAAAATAGTAAATGCGCGTTCGCTTTCAAATAGTTCAGGGCGGTAAGAGCCAAATGCGGGTGGTAATGAACCTGCTACTAATACATTTTGTTTTGCGTTTTGAGCGACTTCTTTTGCTATAACGGCAGCTTGCTGTGCTAGGGCTGCGCCTTGAGCTTGGTATAGTGCTTCACCTAAATGAAAGGGCACGCAAGCGTAGCTATTAACTGTAATTATTTCAGCGCCAGCGTCTATAAAACCTTGGTGAGCCTGCGTTACAAAATGTGGGGCTTCTATTAGAGCTTGTGCACTCCATAGTGGCTGTGTAAACGGTGCGCCAATGCGTTTAAGTTCACGGCCCATGCCGCCATCTAAAATAGTGAGTTTATTCATTGCAGACTTCTATACTTCTAAACGATAAGGCGCTATTCAAACATAATTTTTTAAAATTCATAATGAAACTTTGTCACCTTAAACATGAAAAAAGCTCAATGCTTTTTATCGGGTATAAAAAAAGCGACATCTCGTAGGAGAGTCGCTTATTTAAGTAAGGTTTAGCTTACTTATAAAATACTTCTACTGTACCTTTTACTTTCATAAGTAAAGGTTGGCCGCGACGGTCTAGCGCTTTAGGTGCGGCAATTTTAATCCAACCTTCGCTAATGCAGTACTCTTCTACGTCAAAGCGTTCTTTGCCATTTAAGCTTACGCCAATTTCGTGTTCAAACACTTCTTCTACGTAATGCTTGCTACGTGGGTTAATAGAAAGCTGATCAGGTAATGCTGGTTTTGTTGAATCGGTCATGGTTTTAATCTTTATTAAAAAGTGATGCGCTATTGTAGGCAATCCACTCAATACGCTCAAGGTTTAATGCTTAGCTACACAATACAAAGCCAAGTATTAACAGTGCTATCCAAATTGTTTCAGCAACAATCATTATTATTGGCTTTAAGCCTACCTCGGTGAGTTTGCCTAAGTTTGTTTTCATACCAATGGCGGCTATGGCGGCAATTAAAAAGAATCGAGAAAGCTCGTTAGCGGTTTCGAGCACGATAGCTGGTAGGTTAAAGGTGCTGTTAATAAGCATTAAAATAACAAAGCCAATTAAAAACCCGGGTACTTTTGGCAACTCGCCATGGTTCCCTTTATTTGAGCGATTAATAACAACCATCATAATAAGTACTACTGGCAACAGCATGGCCACTCGTACTAGTTTGGTAAGTGTTGCTATATCGCCAGTTTCGGGCGATACCGAATAACCCGCACCGACTACTTGGGCTACATCGTGGATGGTACCCCCTAAAAATACCCCTGCGTTATGCGCATCAAATTCAAGGTAGTTAACCACAATAGGGTATAAAATCATTGCAATGGTCGACATGGCCGTTACGCCAATTACGGTAAGTAACGTATCACGCTCTTTATGCTCGCTGTTGGGCATAATAGATGAAATAGCCAGTGCTGCCGATGCACCACAAATAGCCACTGATCCACCGGTGAGTGCGCCAAAGCGTTTTTGCAAACCAAACACTCGGGCAAGTATTACGCCCAAAATAATGGTGGTAAATATAGCGCCAGCTAGCATTAGGGCTGTTTGCCAGCCCAATGTAACCAAATCGCCCAGTGCTATACGTGTGCCAAGTAAAACAATGCCTACGCGTAAAACCGTGGTGCCAGTAAAGTCTATGCCTTTAGCGCATGGGCTATCACTTTGATATAAAAACGACACCGCCATACCTAATAATAAAGCAAACAGCATAGCGGGTGCGCCATAGTGCTCACTTAAAAATAAAGCGGCAAGGCCAGTCATTGCAGCAATGCTGGCACCTTGCCATAACGGGGAAATTTTTACTTTTAGTGCACCACTTAAGTTTTGCATTAGGCGTTGGCTGCAGTAAGGGCTACAAGTACTTGGCGTTTGCGCTCGCCAGTAAATGGGCGGCGGCCATGCATGGCCATTTCGTTATCAACTAAGGCTACATCGCCATCTTGCCAGGCTAAATCAAAGGTATAGTCTTTTGATAGCTCAACAATTTTTTCAAGCCCTTGTTTAGGAATGGCGCTGCCATCGCCAAAGGTAATGGCAACCGATGGATTTTCGCGTACGCCTTTCCAGCCCATGTAAGCGGCAATAAGTTGGTTATAAAAAACCTGTACGCCGTTTTCAAGCGTAACTACCGCAGGTAAAACCGGAGTAATTGCTTTTAAAGAGCCATCTTCTAGCCATTCCCACTCGTAACCTAGCTCGGTAAGTTTGCTGTGCGCTTCGTCTTTGGTTTCAACGCTTAGGGTGCTTTTCCAGCTGCGGCCTTGGCCCGATGTTGCATCGTCGGCTGCGGGCATATAAGTGGTGTACTTTAAGCCTTTTTGCTCAAAGTCATCGGCTAATTGGTTATCAAATTGCTTTAATGCGCTAAATAATTTATCTGAGCGACAAAGCGGTGTCGCGCCGCCTTCCTCAGCTGCCGATTTACAAAAAAAGAACAGCTTACTTGGCGAAATAGGTGTTTGTGCCATTTCGTGATGAAGGTAAATTTCTACATCTTTGGGTGCTTCGTTAGCAGTAAATACACGCTCGGTAAAATTAATACGTACCGCGTTAGATAGCGACTCTTGGTACGTAAAGTTGTCGTAATCAAACCCCGCTGAAAATGTATCAAATGTTTCGGCGCTATTAACAGGAAAGCCTCTAAACAATACAGCGCCTGAGCTGCGTAGTTTTTTAGCCAACTCGTTTTTATGAGCGCGAATAAAAGCTACCGCTTCTTCAACGGTGCTGGCGTTATTGTTATTAACTACAATGCACGGAAAAACCGAGTCATCAAACGTTAATTGAGTAGGCACTTGGGCATAGTTAAGTTCGGTAGCTGACATTTTATTATCCTAATCGTAAATAGGGTGAAAACGGTTAAAGGCAGCTTCACAAAAGTGCCCTGGGTCGTTAAAACGGCGGTTGCTATTAAGCGCAGAAATTTGCGCCATTTCATGTTCTGTTAGTTCAAAGTCGAACAGCGCGAGGTTTTCTTTCATGCGTTCAAATTTAGAGGTTTTAGGAATAATGGCAGTGCCGCGTTGCACGCCCCAGCGCAGCACAACTTGTGCTGGCGTTTTGCCATGGTTTTGCGCCGCAGCTTTTACTACGCTTTGCTCAAGTACCGACTCTGTTTGATCGGCCATTTCAAGCTCAAGGTACGAAAGCGCACCGAGCGGTGAAAACGCAGTAACCGGAATATCGTACTGTTTGGCAAGCCTTACTAGTCGCTCTTGCGTTAAATAAGGGTGCGACTCAATTTGCAGCATGGCTGGTTTAATTGTGGCGTAGGTCATTAAATCGTGAAGTAATGCGCTTGAGTAGTTACACACACCAATGCGTTTTGCTTTGTTGTTATGTACTTGCTCTTCCATTGCTTGCCACGTTAAATGCAGAGGCACTTTTGCCAGTTCCATTTGTGGGTTTTGTGCATCTGGGTCTACAAACCATTCTGGCGGGTAGCGTGTTTCGATTGGTACAAACGTTTGTGCAATCGGAAAGTGAATTAAGTATAAGTCGAGGTACTCGAGCTTTAAATCGCTCAAGGTTTTGTCAATAGCTAGCTCTACATGCTCTGGCGCATGAAAGGTATTCCATAGTTTTGACGTAACCCATAATTCTTCGCGAGTACACAGGCCGTCTTTAATTGCTTGGGCTATGCCATCGCCAACTTGTTCTTCGTTGCCGTAGTCTGATGCGCAATCAAGGTGGCGGTAGCCTGCTTTAATGGCTTGGTATACCGTTTGTGCACAATCTTCTTGTGCTACTTTCCATAAACCGAACCCTACTGGAGGGATGTTATTTAATGAACTCATTGGGAATTCCTGTTAAAATTGCATAATGACTTAGGTCTTGTATAAGACATAAGTTATTATACGAATCTAACAGTGTCAACACCGTGTTAACGTTAAAGTCGTAAATGGTTAAGTTAAAAAACCTGCAGGCAGCAAAAAGGCAGCGTTTGCTGCCTTTAAAAAATATTTAATAAGTGTGCGCTAATATAAATAATTAGCGGTTAAACGCAGTGAATCAATCAAGTTCAATTTGGTAGTGGTAATGATCGCTACGGCATCGGCTTAAACGGTATTCTATGCGTTTACCTTCGATTGATTCGGTAATGCGCGATACTAATAAAAGTGGCTCGCCTGCTTTAATCGCAAGTAGTTTAGCGTCGGTTTCATCTGCTAATACGGCTTTAATGCTGTCTTGGGTTTTATGTACAGTTTGGTTAAATTTGGTTTGGTAGTAATGGTACAATGTATGCGGAATATCGCTACTTTGATGTATATCAGGAAAGAAACTTTGCGGTAGGTATATAGTTTCGCTCATACAAAATTCATTATCGAGAATACGTCTGCGCACAAGCTTAGTGACTTTGTCTTTTTTATTAAGTTGCAGGGCATCAATAACATCTTGTGGTGCAGGGCAAAGCTCAACCGATAACAGCTCGGCTTTAGGTAGGTCGGCGCCTTTACCATCGGCCTGTAGCGGAAAAAACCTAAACAGGGCATCTTGCGCGGTATGCTCAGATACAAACGTACCAACACCTTGGCGGCGAGTAACTATTTTATCGTCAGTTAATAAATTAAGTGCTTTACGAACAGTGCCTTGGCTTACATTAAATTCTTCAGCAAGGCGAAATTCGCTTGGTAATGCCTCGCCAGGAACCCAGCGTCTTTCTACAATGAGCTGTTTAATATAATCAGCCACTTGTAAGTAAAGTGGTTGAAAAGCCAAGCTTGGGCCACTTAATTTGTGATCAAACATAGAGTTACTCATTGTTATTTACCATTAAATATAATCCACCTGTATTTATATCATAGGTGAAACTTTTTGCGCAGTTTTGCGCAAGCTCAATTAATTGTGAACTATTGCAATACAGTTTGTTTTTACATTATGCCTAAAAACAAATCGTTACACTACAATAGCGCACATCTAGGAAATTTAAAGTGCTCAGTATTTCGTTAGAACTCATATTGCTTATGGCGCTGTGCCTAAGCCTTGCCACCATAATGCAAACGCTTAGCGGGTTTGGCTTTGGATTGCTGGTGGTTGCCAGTTTTACGCTGCTAGATGTTTTACCGCTCACCGCGACTACATTTTTAGTGAGCTTATTGGGTTTGGTTAACTCCACAACTGTGGTGGTTAAAAACCGCAGCTCGGTAAAAGTACCCGAGCTTAAACTAATGTTGTATACCGGCATTCCGCTAATGCTGATAGGTTTTATACTGCTTGAATATATGTCGTCGCATTTAACGCAATTTTTAAACTTTATTTTAGGTATTAGTATTTTGCTATGTTGTGGCTTAATGCTAATTGGTCGTGAAAGAGCCAACAAACAAAGCAGTAGTAGCTCATTTTTAATTGCAGGCGGTGTAAGTGGGTTATTGGGCGGGCTGTTTTCAACCTCGGGGCCGCCGCTGGTTTTTCAGTGCTATAAACAAAGCTGGTCTATTGAGGCCATACGCAGCACGTTACTAGCGGTATTTACCATTGGTGGCTTAGTACGTGTAGGTATTGCATTATTTGGCACCTTACCCGAGCTCGACATTATGTTTTTAATTGCAGCGGCCATACCTCTTGTGCTTTTAGTTACACACTTTGCCCGTAAATTAACGCCTTACGTTGATGCAAAATGGATTCGTATAATAGCAATTACATTGCTTGGCTTAAGTGGTGTATCGCTGGTGGCTACATCGGCACCGGGTTTAGTAACGTAAATTAACTTAACTTGAGTTTATTTACGTTGACATGGGGATTACTATTATTTAACTTGTGTCTTATACAAGACTAATAATTGGTTAAGGAACTCCCATGAATGCATTTGAATTACGTGAGCCAGATTGGAACGCAATAGAGCCAGCACGCTTAACTGCAGAGCCTAAGTTACAAGGCCATGTGCTAGCTTTACCGACTCAATTTGGCGAGGTTAGCGTTACCATAAGCCAGTTTGGTTTACGTTTAAATGCAGGCTCCACGCATGACGAGACGTTTAAAATATTAACCACTACCCCTTCTAACTTACCGCTATCACTTAATAAATTAGACCAAGGCTTTGAAGCCACAGCCGGTGAGTACCGCTTAGAATTTTACAGCGACCCTTTTTACTTTAAGCTTTATAAAAACGATAAATTAGTACAGCAATCAGCAACCGATGGCCACTTTGTGCGCCAGCACCGCTTACCGCCACTGGCTAAAACCGATAACGGCTGGATTTTAAGCCTAGAGCTTAATTACGACGAAGCCGTTTACGGCCTTGGCGAAAAGTGGGGCAAGCTTGATAAACGCGGCCAACTTATTCGCTCATACAACCACGATGCACTGGGCGTCAACGCCGAAAAATCATATAAAAATACGCCATACGCTTGGAGCCCAGAAGGTTGGAACTTATTTGTACACACGCCAGCGCCTGTTACACATGGTGTAGGTTACGCGCTTTGGTCGCAACGCGCTTACGTGTGCTTAGTAGAAGACGACGCGCTAGATGTATTTTTATATCAAGAGCAAACGCCTGCACAAAGTATTAATAGCTACTGCGAGCTAACTGGTTTTGCACCGGTACCACCGCAGTGGAGCTTTGGTGTTATTTTATCAAAAGCATATTACAAAGATGCCGACGAGCTATTAAGTGTAGCCCGCGAAGTACGCGCTAAAAACATGCCGTGCGATGTAATAACTCTTGATGGCCGTGCATGGCAAGACACCGACACTCGCTTTGCCTTTGAATGGGATCCAACACGTTACGCCGACCCTAAACCTGTGCTTGATGAACTAAAAGCCATGGATTTTAAAATTTGTGTGTGGGAATACCCGATGATCTCGGTAAACAACCCATTATTTGCTAAAGCGGCCGAAAACGGTTGGCTAATAAAAGACAAACGCACAGGTAAAGCGTATCAATACGAGTGGGATTTAAGCCCATTTGGCGAAGTACTTACGCCATTACCTGAGTCGGGTATTTTAGATTTTACTCACCCCGACGCTTACGAATACTGGCTCGAATCGCACAAGCCATTGTTTGAGCTTGGCGTAGATATGATAAAAGCAGACTTTGGCGAACAGCTAGAAGACGAAAATATGGTATCGCACAGTGGCGACAGCGGCATAAGACTACACAACGTTTATAGCATGTTATACAACCGCTGCGTTTATGAAGCCGCCGAAAAATACTGTAAAACAGGGCCATTTTTGTTTAGCCGATCTGCATGGACAGGCAGCCAACGATTCCCTGCACAATGGGGCGGTGACCCACAGGCCGATTGGCAAGGTTTAGCGGCGAGCATTCGCGGCAGCTTAGCGTGGGGCATGTCGGGCGGGCCATTTTTTGCAACCGACATTGGCGGTTTTTACAAAGATACCCGCGATGCAGAGCTTTATGTACGCTGGGCGCAAGCATCGGTATTTAGTGCGCATATGCGCTTACATGGTATTGGCCCACGCGAACCGTGGTCATACACCGAGCAAGCAAGTGACGCAGTATTTGCAGCGCTTAAATTACGCTATCAGTTAATTCCGTACTTACAAGCGTGTGCAGAGCAAGCGCAGCAAACAGGGCTGCCTATTCAGCGTGCTATGGCACTGGCATTTCCTGATGACGTACTGGCACATAGTTTTGATCAGCAATTTATGTGCGGCGAAAAACTCCTTGTGGTGCCATGTGTAGTACCAAACGGTAAAGTTAAATTTTATTTACCACAAGGCGAGTGGGTGCGCTTCCCTGATGCACAAACGTACCAAGGCGGAAAGTATTACGAAGAAACACTAGAGCTTACACAAATGGCCGTGTTTGTTCGTAAAGGCGATACGCTAATGCTAGGCCCAGATGTTCAACACACAGAACAAGACATGAGCCAGCTAACAGCATGGCCAAAATAAAACTCGGTAAATAGCAAACACACACAACACACACAACACACGTAACACACACAATAATAAAGATATTAGCTTACTTTTTACCGAGTAAAGTAAGCTAAAAGGGGCGCAAGATGGAAGGTATGAACATTACCATGACACTGCTATCGTGCTTGGCGTTTATGGCGCTAGTAGGATATATCTCGTACCAAAAAACCAAAGGGGAAGTTAACACCCAAGACGGCTACTTTTTAGCGGGGCGTGGTTTAACAGGTACATTTATAGCGGGGTCAATGATCCTCACTAACTTATCGGCCGAGCAGCTTATTGGCCTTAATGGCTCAGCGTATGGTTACAACCTAAGCTCTATGGCGTGGGAAGTAACAGCTGGGGTATCAACCATTATAATGGCGCTGATCTTTTTACCGCGCTATTTAGCCGGTGCGTTTTCTACCTTACCTGAATTTTTACGGGATCGTTTTGACGATACCGTACGCCGCATGACGGTGATCTTATTTATGGTAGGGTATTGTTTTATAACGATCCCTTCTGTTTTGTATTCAGGATCAATCGCCGTTCTTAGGCTGTTTGATGTACCTACCTTATTAAATATGAGCTACCAAGCAAGCTTAATTGTAACCATTATTACAGTAGGCTCTGTGGGCGCTATTTACGCGGTATTTGGCGGTTTAAAGGCGGTTGCAGTATCAGATACTATTAACGGTGTTGGGTTATTAATTATTGGTATTTTAGTTCCTACACTAGGGCTTATTGCCCTTGGCGATGGCAACTTTGCTGATGGCCTAAGTACACTTGTAAACACCGATACCGAAAAGCTCAACGCCATTGGTAGCAGTGAAGATCCCGTGCCATTTGGCACCATTTTTACCGGTATGATCCTCGCTAATTTATTTTACTGGGGCACAAATCAGTACGTGATCCAGCGTACATTGGGCGCTAAAAACTTAGTAGAAGGCCAAAAGGGCGTGTTGTTTTCAGGGTACTTTAAAGTGCTAGTGCCCTTTATGATGATGATCCCAGGCGTTATTGCTTATCATCTTTACAAGCACGAAAGCTTACAAACCATTGATTTAGCTTACCCACATTTAGTTAAAGATGTACTGCCTCAATACTTATCTGGGTTCTTTTTAGCGGTGCTACTAGGTGCGGTATTTAGCTCGTTTAATTCACTGCTAAATAGTGCTGCCACATTGTTTTGTTTAGATGTTTACAAACCAATGAAAAAAGACAAAGTAAGCGATGAAAAGCTAATTAAAGTGGCCAAAATTACCAGTATTGTAATTGCTATATTGTCGTTTATTACTGCGCCATTACTGATGTTTGCACCAGAAGGTTTATGGCACATTATTCGTGTATTTACAGGCTTTTATAACATTCCGGTCATCACAATTGTATTAGTGGGTTTGTTTACCCGCAAAGTGCCTGCACTGGGCGCTAAAGTAGCCATTATCTTCCATATTATTGCCTACACCTTGCTTAAATTTGTGTGGGACGTAGACATTAACTTTATCCATATTTACGCCATTTTGTTCTTTATAGAACTCGCGATTATGTTGAGTATTGGTTACTACAAACCCCTTGCAACACCTTGGGTATTTACCCGTAAAGCAGAGGTAAACTTAAGCCCTTGGAAATACGCGCTACCTTGCGCCATTGTATTAGTAAGCTTAATTGTAAGCCTGTACATACTGTTTTCTCCGCTTGGGCTTGTGGGTGGTACTAGCGTGTACTTTATACCAAGCTTAGTTGCTGTTTGGACTAGCGCCTTTGTACTTAGCTGGTGGAGTGTACGCCGTTGGCACTCACGCTACGAAAATAGCCTAGCGCATATTGGCGTTACTAAAGCCGTATAACGCGGCTTTATATTCTGTATATAAATTTAAAATTACAAATTATTCACATAATGATTGCATTTAGAAGATTGTTTGTTTAAGTTTAAAGCTCTTGTATAAGACATAAGAGCGTATAAGAAAAGTATTTCAACACACTGACACCGCTTTATTAGCAACCCACACAATTGCTAGCGCGGTACCACACAGCACACACGCACAATATGGAGAATGACATGAGAGCTAAAAAGTCCGTCTTAAGCTTGGCAGTCACGTTAGCAATGACAACCGGTTTAGCACTAAGCACGCAAGTACACGCGCAGCAAGAGCAAGCCGAGCAAGAACAACAAAAAACAGCAGAAGCTACAAACGATTCATTTGAAAAAATAGTAGTTACCTCGCAAAAGCGAACGCAAAGCTTAAGTGAAGTGCCGCTTGCGGTATCAGTGCTTAATGGTGATCAGATTGACTCTGCATTTGCTAATAACATGGAAGGCTTACAGTCACTTGTGCCTTCGGTGAGCTTTAGAAAAGGCACCACAACCCGTAACTCAGCGCTAACGGTACGCGGTATTGGTACTATTTCATTTAGTATTGCCGCTGAGCCAAGTGTGGCCACTGTAGTTGATGGCGTGGTACTTGGCCGCTCTGGTCAAGCCTTTGCCGATTTATATGATGTAGACCGCATTGAAGTACTGCGCGGCCCACAAGGTACCTTGTTTGGTAAAAATGCCTCTGCGGGTGTGGTAAACATAACGACAAAAGATCCTTCGTACGATACAACCGGCAGCGTAGAAACCTCGTTTTATCAAGATAACGAATACCGATTTAAAGGTGTTGTAAGTGGCGGTTTAACCGACGATTTAGCAGCAAGCTTAACCGTATTTAAAGGTAAGTTTGATGGCTACATTGATAACGTTTACAACAACGAAAAAGTAAACGGCTATGACCGCGAAGGTGCACGCGCCGTATTTAAATACGAGCCAGAAGATGATTTAAGCGTAAAATTTATAGCTGAATTTTATAACGCAGATGACGACTGTTGTGCCGATTTAGAAGCCCTACCAAGTGGCCGTAATCCAGATTCGCAAGCAGCGCCAAACAGTAACGGCATTGTTGATGGCGTAGCCGATATTGACCTAGAACAGCGCAAAGTGGATCACGATTACGAGTCGCGCACTATTGATGAACATAGCGCGTTTTCGGTACAGGTTGATAAAACCATTGGCGATTACACGTATACTTCAATTACTGCACAGCGCTCGTGGGATAACACAGAATACCGCGAAGGCGACTTTACCTCGATTGCTGGCGACAGTAACGAACCGGTATTTGGCGCACCGTTTCAACTACACGATTTAGGTGCACAGCAATGGGATCAGTTTTCGCAAGAATTTAGAGTCACCTCTAACCTTGCAGGCCCGTTTAACTATGTTGCTGGTTTATTTTACTGGAACATGGACTCACAACGTAACTTTACTCGTGATGCGAGTTGTCAAAATAACGGTGGCCAATTAGATGCTGCAATGGCGAATTACGCGCAAAACAACCTATCGGGCGCAGAGCTTGATGCCGCACTTGCCGATTTAGATGGTTACGCACAAGGTTTAGGTGTTAGCTGTAACGCTAACGATATTGTATCGGCAACCGCATACATGAGCACTGAGTTTAACAACTGGGCAGCCTTTGCCGATGGTACTTACGATTTATCTGAAGATTTACGCGTACTATTTGGTATTCGCTACACCGACGACGAAGTGTCGTACACGCATCGCCGTGTAAGTAACGATGTATATGGCCGTACCGGTGTTGGCGTACGCCCAGCAACACTAAATACTGACGATGCAGGCAAAGCAGAAGAAACCAACGTATCGGGCCGTTTAGGTATGCAATACGATTTAGGCGATGGCCAAATGGTATACGGTACTTACTCGCAAGGTTACAAAGGGCCTGGTTTTAATATTTATTACAACTTTAACCCTGACACCGACAGCCGCGAAATATCGCCAGAAGAGTCTGACGCTTACGAAATTGGTTACAAATACGCAAGCCGCGAGTTTGTGTTTAACATGGCACTTTTCAGAACAGAAATTGAAGGCTTTCAAGCTAACAACTTTGACTGTTCAGACGGCACCTGTATTACCCGCTTAACAAACGCGGGCGATGTAAGCACGCAAGGTGTTGAAGTTGACTTTATGTGGGCTGCAACCGACTCACTTACATTTACCGGTGGCGTAGCTTATATTAAAGCCGAAATTGACGAGTTTAATTGTCCGGCAGAAGTAGCGGCTGGCTCATGTACTGATCGTTCAGGTTTAGATGTCCCATTTTCGCCAGATTTAAAATACTCACTAACAGCTGACTACTTTATTGAAACTGAGCATGGCTTTAACGTTCATATAAATAGCTCATACATTTACACCGACGAGCAATACTCAGACTTGCCAGATAATGTAGGCGAGTTTAATCCTGCGTCGTTACTGCCAGATTACGGCATTTTAAACGCAAGTGTAGGTTTATCGTTTAAAGATGATGCATTTAGAGTATCGCTTATTGCTAAAAACTTAACCGACGAAAGCTACGCAACAACCTACAGTGGCGACAACTTCCGTTACCAAATTCCGCGTGATGCAGAGCGCTACTTTGGCGTATCGTTTAAGGCGCGTTTTTAATTTAATAAATACATCCCTTGTATTGGTCACAACAAGCGCAGCGTTTAACCGCTGCGCTTTTTTGTGTCTTTTTTTTGTAATGGTTTAGTCATTTTTTTTTAATTAAAAGTACGCTTGGAAGTCACATCCATTTTCTATAGTGCTGCGGTTACTAATTTGAAGCATGCGCTTCAAGCAAAAATAACCACTACACTATGGGAATAATAAAGGATGAAAATTAAAAAAATTGCTGCGGCAGTTGGCTTAACGCTTATGTTAAGCACAGCAAGCCATGCCAATGTATTACCGCAAAGCCAAACAGATAGTAGCTGGTATACCAATGCCCAAACCACGTTAGCTGCTAAAACGGCTCAAGCACAAAATGAAAACACAACAAAAGCTAAAAACGTCATTTTATTTGTAGGCGACGGCATGGGTGTATCTACCCTTACCGCGGCACGTATTTTACAAGGCCAGCGCGCGGGTGAGTTAGGTGAAGAAGGTTATTTAAGCTTTGAAGAGTTCCCATACTCGGCGCAAGTAAAAACGTATAACGTAGATGCACAAACACCTGATTCTGCAGGCACAATGACCGCGATGATCTCAGGCGTTAAAACCGATGTAGGCGTAATTGGTGTAGATGAAGATATAGAGCGCGGCGTGTGTTCAAGCGCTGCGGGTAACGAGCTTTTAACAGCCACAGAGCTTGCTGAAATTAAAGGCTTAGCAACAGGTATTATTTCAACGGCGCGAATTACTCACGCAACACCTGCGGCAACGTATGCTAAATCGGCAGACCGTAACTGGGAAGACATCTCAGACATGCCAGAGGGCTCAGAAGCCTGTGAAGATATTGCCTCGCAACTCATAAATTTTGAAAAAAACCTAGAAGAGCGCTATGTAGGTACTGATGTAGATGGCCTTGATTTTGTAATGGGCGGCGGTCGTCGTCACTTTTTACCAAAAGATGAAGCGGCTAACTCAGCAGATGCAGTAAGCGCAGTTGAGGGCGATCGTACTGATGAACGTAACCTAGTTACCGAGTGGCAAACACAATACCCAGATGCAACGTACGTAATGGATCAAGCAGGTTTTGATGCTATTGCTGATGATGCCACTAAAGTATTTGGCTTATTTAACGAATCGCACATGCAATACGAAGCCGACCGCGCAAACGATGTAGCGGGCGAGCCTTCATTAAGTGAAATGACCAGCAAAGCGATTGATGTATTAGGTAAAAACGAAAATGGTTTTTTCTTAACGGTTGAGTCGGGCCGTATTGACCACGCACACCACGCGGGCAATGCTTATAACGCACTTAACGACACCATAGAATTTGCCAAAGCAGTACAAGCTGCGGTAGATAACACCAACCCAGAAGAAACCCTTATTTTAGTAACTGCCGATCACAGCCACGTGTTTACCATTGCTGGTTACCCTAAACGCGGTAACCCCATTTTAGGCCAAGTAGTTGCCGTTGGCGAAACCACACCAAGCCTTGCTGCCGACGATATGCCTTACACCACAGTAGGTTATGCAAATGGCTTAGGGTTTAGAAACTTAGCATCTGAAACAGATGCCGATGCTGCTTATTTAACAGGCCCAGTTGCTGGACGTGTAGAGCTTACAGGCGTTGATACTACTACTCCTGGTTTTCACCAAGAAACCACAGTACCCCTTGGCTCAGAAACCCATGCCGGTGAAGATATTTCACTGCATGCAAAAGGCCCAGGCGCACAGCTAGCTCAAGGCGTAATTGAGCAAAACGTAGTATTTCATTTAATTAATCAAGCTCTTGAACTAACTCAGCAATAATGGCGGCTAACATGAACAAATTAACAGTACTTTCTTTGGCAGTAATGGTCGTGCTTGCAGGTTGTAGTGACAATGACAATGACAAAGATGAAAATAATATAATCGCAGTAGATAACACCATTGCTGTAGGCTCAGAGCAATGTATAAACGGCGGCATAGAAACCCAAAGCGGCGTAGATACAAACGCCAATGACGTACTAGATAGCAGTGAAGTAACCTCTACTAATTTAGTATGTAACGCACCCGCTACGTCACTCACTAGCGAGCAACTTGCATCACTAACAAGCAACGCATGGTTTAGCGGCGCACAAGAGCAACTTGTAAAAGCGCAGCAAGCCAGTGCCAATATAGTTACCGAGTCAGGCAAAGCTAAAAACGTTATATTATTTGTAGGCGACGGCATGGGTATTTCTACTGTAACGGCTGCACGTATTTTAGCGGGTCAGCTTGAAGGCGGGTTAGGTGAAGACTACCAACTTAGCTTTGAAACCATGCCTTTTTCGGGCTTTGTTAAAACCTACAACGTAGATGCACAAACGCCAGATTCAGCAGGCACTATGACGGCAATGGTATCGGGTGTTAAAACCGATGTGGGCGTAATTGGTGTAGATGAAGACATTGAACGTGGCGTGTGTTCAACAGCGCAAGGTAATGAGCTCGTTACCTCGCTAGAACTTGCTGAAATTGCCGGTAAAGCAACGGGCCTTATTTCAACGGCGCGTATTACTCACGCAACACCTGCGGCAACGTATGCTAAATCGGCTGACCGCAATTGGGAAGATATTTCGGATATGCCAGCAGGTTCAGAAGCCTGTGAAGATATTGCATCGCAACTAGTTAACTTTGAAGCCAACCTAGAAGCACGCTTTGCCGGTATTGATGTAGATGGCATAGACGTAGTAATGGGCGGCGGTCGACGTCACTTTTTACCTAAAGATGCCGCAGCAAACTCAGCCGATGCAGTAAGCGCCGTAGAAGGCGACCGTACTGATGGCCGTAACCTAGTGACCGAATGGCAAACAACTTACCCAAGTGGCACATACGTTATGGATCAAACTGGTTTTGATGCAATCAGCGACAATGCGACTAAAGTATTTGGCTTGTTTAATGAGTCTCACATGCAATACGAAGCCGACCGCGCAAACGATGTAGCAGGCGAGCCTTCGCTTTCGCAAATGACCGAAAAAGCAATTAACGTGCTTGATAACAACGACAATGGCTTTTTCTTATCGGTAGAAGCAGGGCGTATTGACCACGCGCACCATGCGGGTAATGCATTTAATGCCCTAAACGATACTGTTGAGCTGGCTAAAGCGGTAAAAGTGGCAATGGAAAATACCAATCCAGAAGAAACGCTAATAGTTGTAACAGCCGATCACAGCCACGTATTTACCATTGCAGGTTACCCTAAACGTGGTAACCCAATACTAGGTAAAGTAGTTGCCGTGGGCGAAACCGAGCCAAGCCTTGCTGCCGACGATATGCCATACACCACAGTTGGCTACACCAATGGTTTAGGCTACAGAGATTTAGGCGATGAAACCGATGCTGATGCAGCTTACTTATCTGGACCGGTAACAGGGCGTGTAGATTTATCAGACGTTGATACAACTACACCGGGCTTTCACCAAGAGTCGTTAGTACCACTGGGCTCAGAAACTCACGCAGGTGAAGATGTTGGCGTATACGCAATGGGCCCAGGCGCTCACTTAGTAACGGGCACAAATGAGCAAAGCTTTTTATTCCATGTAATGGACTTTGCGGCTGATTTAGTTAAAACAGCCGACGAAAAAGTAACGCAGTAAGCCGCTAACTTGTATGTTTAAAAACAACTCGTACTATGTGCGAGTTGTTTTTTTATGTCATAAAAATGCCATTGTAAGTCGTTATTGTATGACTATTACAGTGATGTTTAAAAAGAGAAAATTTAATGAAAATCGCATTATTTTTAATGGCAACGCTTGCCAGTACCAGCACCTTAGCGCAGCAATGTAAAATTGATAGCGCACATTTAAAAGCCGACTATAAAATTACTAATACTCATAACCATGAGCAAAGCACACAATCACTAACGCTTTGGCGTAATAACTCGCAAGTAGCGCATCAGCGTGAGGTTATTACCGAGCTTTGGCAGCACTTAGCTAACAAGCAAATTCGCCCAATTCGTTATTTTAATGCCCAGCAACGTGGTATTGAGTATCAGCCGTCTGAGGTGCGTGGCATACAAAATTGGAGTGCTAAAAACCAGCTGGTGGATGCGCATTTAATCGAAAAAATGACGCTTTTAAACACCCAAGGCACAGGCTGCGATGAAGTAAAAAACTACGAACTTACCGAGGGCGACAACCAATTTAAACTCGCTTTATTTAGCAAATCAAACTTGGTTAAAAGCTTTAGCGTAATGAATAAAAAAAGCCACACTCACACTGAGCTTAACCTAAATGATGTAAGCAGTAATAAAGCAGAAATAACCGCACAGTTTGCCAAGTGGGATCGCTTTCAAACTACCGACTACGCCGACATTGGCGATAACGAAAACGACCCGTTTTTAGCAAAAATGATTAACCTTGGTTTTATAGAGCACAGCGCAACGGGGTTTTATAACCAGCAAGGTAAAGCGATTCAAGGTGGGCACCACCACTAGGTTTTAGCTGGATTTTAGTGGTATAGGCTTTACCATGTGGCACAAAATGAGCTTGCTGTATTGAGATTAAATTTAATGTACTTTTAAATCAGCAAGCTAAGTGGGCGACTAATCGCCTTGTAAAATAGAGTGAATTTAAAATACTTCCGCCTAAATAATACCTCGAATAACCGTCTCTTTTTATAAATAAGAACAGTCTATTGCTAATTATTTATAGTTGGTAATAACTTATACTATTTGATATTAATAGAAGTTCACACTATAGGGACATTTAGGAAATGTTGGAAAATGTCTTCTGATAAAGTTATTACATGTCAATGGAGAGTTTAATGAAAGAGCTTGTTGCTGAATATGGTTTTTATGTCGCGCTTTATGCAGCTTTATTATCATCATATATTTTTATTGATCAAAAATTCTCTGCTCGTGCAAAAATTACCTTCATACATCGTATTTTGGATGGAAAAATATTAAGAACGACTGTGACTAACCTTAGCTCTAAGCCTATCACTATTTTAGAAGTGAGATACTTTTACGGAAAATATAGTTCTCAACGAAATATACCATTAAAGACTAGTATGTTAATTGATTCTGGTGTGGCTATAGACATAGATATAGAATTAGAAAAAGAAGCAAATTATTTAGATGGAGTATCAGAATTTGAATTTATTTCGTCTATTAATCAAAAGCATATATATAAACTTCCTAGATTAATTATTGACGAGCTAAGGATTGAGTTTTTGAAAGTTGCAGCAGAAAGCTTTGCAAAAACAGATATGGCTTATAATGCAGCGATGAAAAAATTGAAAAATAATCTGGAATCTACAGAGGAGTGCGTTATTAAAAAAAATGAATAGGCCGTTTAAATGCGAAGCAATTTTTACTTAGTGTCATAGCTTGCAATAAACTTTCTAATATTAAGTTGCCATTTTCTATGAAGTTATTTAGCCATAAGGTTCGGTAAAATGGTATTGTTTGCCCAATAGCCCTATTAGTATGACACTGACATATTTATTTCCTATTTAAGCCTTAATTGCATTTACTGTAAGTATAAACTCTACCGCCTGACACTACTCCAAATGAGAATCATCAGGCTTTTTAGGTCTATCAGCTAGCTCTGTTAGGCCGTCTTCACAGTCGCCGTGTTCGCAGGTATTTAAATCACTTTGTGCCTGTTTATCTTGCTGCAGTACTTGTTTTAAATCTTCCATACGTTGGCGCACGGCTACGCCGTAGCTGGCATCGTCGCCCCACAGTTCGGCTAGTTGCAATACGGCAGCGCGGTCGTGGTCTCTAAATAGTTTTCCAGCGCGCTGGGCATCTTCTTTGTTGTTACCTAACAGCTCAAGTGCATCTACCGCTAAGTTAATGGCTGAGTCGACAGTTTCGCGGTTAAAGGCATCTACTTTTAAATTAAGCATTTGATACGCATGGCGACGGTCGATTGCGCGGGCAACAATTTTAAGCTGCGGGTAGTTTTTATGCGCGAGCTTAATTATTTCTATGGTTTTATCTGGGTCGTCTATTGCTACTACCAACATTTGTGCCGTGTGCGCACCTGCGGCTTCAAGCAGTTCTTGGCGTGCGGCATCACCATAAAATACAGTATTGCCAAAGCGGCGTAGTAATTCTATTTGGCTTGGGCTGTGATCTAGCACGGTAATGTCGTAGCCTTGCGCGTGCAGTAAACGCCCCATAATTTGTCCAAAGCGTCCGTAGCCCGCAATAATTACGTGTTTTGCTGTGCTAATTTGCTCTGGCTTATCAAATTCAGGTGCGGTGCTATTACTGCGTTTTTGTATTTGCTCGTAAACCATTAATAACAGTGGGGCAACCAGCATTGAGACAGCAACCACTAACGTAACTAGGCTTGTTTGCTCTGGCGTTAAAATGCTTAATGTAGTGGTTACACTTAATAGTACAAAGGCAAACTCACCACCTTGGGCAAGCGCTAAAGCAAACAGTAAACGCTGCTTTTTACTAATATTAAAGGTAACGGCAAGGGCAAATAAAATGCAGGCTTTTACTGCAATAAGCAGCGCAACGAGTGCAATAACGGTTGTAAATTCATCCGCTAATAATTCAAAGTTAATGGATGCGCCTACGGTTATAAAAAACAATCCTAAAAGTAGCCCTTTAAAGGGTTCTATATCGGCTTCTAGTTCGTGTCTAAATTCGCTTTCGGCAAGCACTACACCAGCTAAAAATGTACCGAGTGCGGGAGATAAGCCAATGCTTTGCATAACTAGCGCTATGGCAATAACCAAAAAAAGCGCAAAAATAGTAAATATTTCGCGCATGTGAGTTTGTGCTATGTATCTAAATAGTGGGGCAGATACGTATTTACCACCGGCAATAATGGCGGCGATAACCGCAGCCGACACACCAACTTGTTGCCATACCGGCCAGCTTGCAATAATGGAGTCGCTAATGTCTTTTGAGCTACTTTGCGGTGCAAATGCAAGTAGCGGCAGTAGCGCCAAAATAGGAATAATGGCGATATCTTGAAACAGTAAAACCGAAAATGCATTTTGCCCGGCTTCTTGTTTTAGCCAGCCTTTTTCTTCAAGGCTTTGCAGCACAATAGCGGTTGATGAAAGCGCCAGCATTAAACCTATGGCGAGGGCCGTTTGCCAGTGCATGGCAAAAAACCAATAACAAAATGCAAAAATAGCGGCGGCTGTTAACACTACTTGTAAGCCACCGAGCCCTAAAATAGAGTGTCGAAGTTTCCATAAACGCGAGGGTTGTAACTCAAGGCCAACCAAAAACAGCATCATTACTACGCCAAACTCTGCAAAGTGCATTACATCAGTTTGATCGCCCACCACACCTAAGGCGTAAGGGCCTATAAGTATGCCTGCAATTAAATAACCAAGTACCGAGCCAAGGCCGACTCGCTTGGCAATGGGTACAGCCACAATGGCTGCCGCTAAGTAAATTAAAGCTATTTCTAACACGCGTATATCCTAATAATATCAAGGCTTTTAGCATGGCTTAGTGGCTTTAAAAATACAATGGGTCATGTGGCTGAAAATGGATCATTTAGTCATAATTAATCGGCTACTTTTACGGGGCCGTTAATGTTATCAATACTTACATCGCCTGAGCCAGATTCGGTAATAGTGAGTCCTTTAGCGTGGTTAACGCGAATGTCGCCTGAGCCATCTTCAATGGTTACGCTTGCTTGCACGTGCTCGATAACTAAATCGCCAGAGTTGTCGTCTACACCTACTGCGCCATTAATATTATTAATAGCAATGCTGCCTGAGCCATCTTCGACAGTTAATGTGCCGCGTACATTGCTAATGCGCATATCGCCCGAACCATCATCAACAACCGCATTGCCGTTTACATTATTAATATTTACGCTGCCAGAGCCGTCGGTAAGCTCTAAGTTACCAGTGATGTTTTCAAGGGTTATATCGCCTGAACCATCTTCAATGGTGAGATTTTTAGCACTGTTTATAGATAAACTACCTGAGCCGTCTTCTACGTTAATGTTATTTTGCATAGCACTTATAACAATATCGCCAGAGCCATCATCAATATCTAAATTGAGATTGCTTGGCACGGTTACAATTACATCTATATGTGGAGATTGGCCATTATAAAAGTTAATACCATTTTGGGTTTTATTTTGGGCAACAAGATTTGCCTGTTTACCGTTTTGCTCAAGGGTTAGCTCGTACTCGTCGTCAATATCGGCTGTATAAATTGTGGCATCTACACTTATGCTGGTGGCATTAGGCGAGCCTTTAATTTCAAGTGAGCCTGCACCGCTTAACACATTTAAGTATTCTAAATTATTGCTTGGCAGTGAAAGCTGTTTAGTTTGTTTTACTGAGGCAACGCTTGGCGATATATGAAATACACAGCCGCTTAATAATAAAATGCCGCCAATAAGTGAAAGTGGTTTTGTAATGCCTGATACAGTTGATGAGCTCATTTTTAGTCCTTTGGTATTTATTGTTTGTATTTGTATAACCAATATAGAGCAAAAACGAGACCAATTATAAGCTGTTGTTTTTATTGAGATATGGTGTGTTTATGAAAAGTGGATTTACTAATAAGTGGTTAAATACACTAAGAAGTAATTAAAATAAGAAGTAATTAAAAAAGGATGCGCATGGCATCCTTTTTAAGTGTTTGCTTTTAGGTTAATTATTAAAAGCTGTAAGTAATGTTACCGTATAAAAAGCGCCCATCTAAACCATACGGCGCATATGGCGTGTACGGGAATATTTGGCCAAAGTCAGAGTAACCAATGTTATCTACGGTGGCTTGTGGGTACTGATCGAACAAGTTGTTTGCACCTACTGCAAATTTCCAGTATTCGTCTGGGCGGTAGGCTACTTCTAGGTCGGTGATCCATTTAGGGTCTATGTACTCATCGCGATCGGCTGTGGTTGAAATATCCGCCACTTCACCGTAGCGCGTTGCGCGTAGAGTGGTTTGCCATTCGTTAAAGTTCCACACTGCCGATAGATTCCATTTGCTATCTGGCGTGCCTTCTTCAAAACGGCCTACTTCACGACGTGCAAATACAACGTAGTCGTCGCCTAGTGAGTTTAGCTCGCTTGGGTTGTCGTTTACGTGCGTTACTTCGGTATCGTTAAAGTTAGCCGCTACGTTTAAGCGTAAGTCACCTAAATCGCTTAAATCTAAGTTGTAAGTAGCAACAATATCAACACCTTGAGTACGTGAGTCGATTGCGTTAGTAAAGTAACGTACGCTTTCTGTATTTAACTCACCAGCATTTTGCAGTATTTCTACTACGGCATCGCCCTCTAGGTTTTCAGACAAAACAATACGGTCATCAATATCAATACGGTATGCATCCACTGTTAGGCTAAAGCTGCCTTGCGTGTACATAAAGCCCGCTGTTACGTTTACAGACTCTTCTGCATCAAGCGGCTGTGCACCTAGTGCTTGCGCTGCTGCTGAATCGGTTGGGAATAAACCTACTTCAAACGGTTCGTTGTTCTCAAGCACGGTAGAGATTTGGCGGTACGAGCTTTGAGCAAGTGATGGCGCACGGAAACCTGTGCTAATAGCACCGCGCAGAGATAAGTTTTCGTTAATGCTGTAACGCGACGCAAGTTTAGAGGTAAACGTATCGCCAAAGTCGCTGTAATCTTCGTAGCGACCTGCTAAAACAAGGTTCCAGTTTTCTGTTAGGTAAGTATCAAACTCAACAAACACGGCTACGTTGTGACGACTTTCGTCGGTTACGCTTTCTGGGCCAAAACCAGCTAATACTTGTGCGCCACCGGCTGCAATTGGATTACCGTCGCTATCAAGAGCTGTAATGTAAGATGCTTCTTCGCCTTGCTCTATTTTATAGCTTTCGTGGCGGTACTCTGTACCTACAGTAAAAAATACGTCATCTGGTAAACCAAAATCGAGAACTGTATTTGCCGTAGCGTTAACTAAAAACTGATCGTAAACCAGTGCGCCGTTGTCAAATTCGGTTGGGCTGTCGGCACCTAGCGATGTATTAATACTATTTACAACGCCAAAGCCAAAGTCGTTACGGCCGTAGTTGGTACTTACATCCCATGTCCACTCGCCTGTTTCGCCTTTTAAACCTAGTGCAAATGAGTAATCTTGTACGTCGGTTTCAATTTGCGGTAAAAAGCCGTCAGGGTAAACTTCTAATACGTTGCGGCTGTCTTTTGCACGGCGGTAAAAACCACCTGAATTACCTTCGCGTTTTGAGTAACTACCAAACGAGTAAAGGTTATAGCCGTTATCAAAGTCGTAACCCATGTTGTAAAACAAAGCGTAGTCTTCAAGGTCGGCTTTACCAAAGCGGTGGTTGTAACGGTCGATGGTAAATTCGCGTGGGTCTAGGCTGCCATCTTCTAGGCGGTCGTATTGCTCGCGTGGGTCAAAGCCTGAGCGCTGCGTAGAGTCGTTATCGCGGTATTCAATAGATACGTTTACAAAGCCGTTATCTAACAGCTCAAATCCAGAGTTTGCGCTAATTGTGCGTGTTGCACCGTCGTTTACTTCGCGGTCGGCGCCGGTATTAAATGCCAGATTGCCGTTTGCATCTGCGTAGGTGCTTTCTAGCTGTGATACACCTGCCATTTGCGTGTCGTACTCGCCGTACGTTACGCTTACGCTGCCGCCTTCTGAGGCATCTTTAAGTACAATGTTAATTACGCCAGCTATGGCGTCTGAGCCATACTGAGCTGCAGCACCGTCGCGTAGTACTTCTACACGTTTAATCGCTGAGGTTGGGATCATGTTTAAATCAACAGCGGTAGAGCCTCGGCCAACAACACCTGCTAAGTTTAATAGCGCGCCTGCATGGCGGCGTTTGCCATTAATAAGCACTAGGGTGTGATCGGGTGCTAAACCACGTAAAACAGCAGGTTTAGCGTGGTCGGTACCATCACCCATTGTAGCGCTTGGGTAGTTAAAGCTAGGTACTTGGTTTGCCAGTATTTGGCTAATTTCTAGCTGACCCGTACTTTGCATATCACCACTGGTAATAATATCTACAGGTACAGTACTTTCGGCAATACTACGTAAACTTCTACGTGTACCGGTAACCGAAATGACTTCAATACTTTCTTGAGCTTGTGTGTCTTGCTCAGCAGCAAATGCTGGTGAATAAGACGCGCTAAGCGCAGAGGTAACGGCCAGACTAAGTGCTACTTTTTTGGCTGATAATTGCTTTAACATGATGTTGATTCCCTTAAGGGCTGCTGACTATTGATTTTTCAAAGGAGCGCATAATATAGAAGCGACTACCCTAGTGCAAAGATGAAAACTATCTAACTTATTCAAACTTGTTAATAAGTAAGAGCAGTGATTACGTTAAGTATAGAAGTTTAGATCGCTGCCGTTGCAATCTTGTGTCGAATGGTTGCGAATTCAAGGGGAGTGTGAGTAATACCAATCCGCAATAATACTTAATCATTTTTAGGGGCTAAACGTGTCGCTATCTGCGTTAAAAAATTCTCATTTAGAACAACTAAATAGCGAATTTTTTGCCTTGCTATCAACACGTTTATCCGTCCTCAAAATAGATCACTTAATTATGCGGATTGGTATAAAAGTTATTAAAAAGTAAAAAGGCCAAGCAAGTGCTTGGCCTTTATAAATTGCTAAATTACGTGAATAAAATTATTCAGGCGCAACTTCAAGTGTTGTAAATAAAGCATAACGGCCAGCGTCTACGCCTTCTTCGTTTACTTCAACATCGTTAGACGTTTCTATTAGGTATAAGCCAGGCTCTTTCCACGTAGTTGTGAACATACCATTTTTATCGGTAGTTACTTTTACTTCGCCACGCTCGTTACGGTAACGAGTGTCACCTTTTAAAATGCTTACTTCAATACCTTCGCCCGCAGGTTTACCATCCTGTAGAAGTTGGAAACGTGCTTGCTCGCCTACAAATAAGTCATTTGGATGAGTTGCACCGCTAAGCTCAAGGCCTAAACCAAGTTGTGCAGGCTTAGATGTACCGTTACGGCTTACAAACGTATCTACTGTTGAGATAACTTTAGTTGTACGTACGCCTTTAGCATTGCTTGGTAATTTAGCATCTGTTTTTTTACCAAATACACGCTTGCGCTTGCCTTCTTCATCTTTATAGAAGGTCATATACATTGGCTTTTGCGTCATAGCAATGTGGTAAGTACCATCTTCTTTTAGGCTTACTGCTGCTGAGCTTTTACGCTTTAGGTAATAAGCACGAATGGTTTCAGATACTTTTTCACCGTTTGGTGCAAGTGCCATTAATAATGTGTCGTCGTACTCTGCGCCTTTTTCTTTTGGCTTAAAGGCTTTATCTGGGGCAAACATTTCGTTTGAGATGCTTGCATCAATCATTACGTAATGCGCTTTATCGCCAGAAAGCGATGTGTGCGAAGGGTGTAACCAGCGGCCATGTGCGCTTGCCGATGTAGATACCAGCGCCGATAAGCTAAGTGCGCCAATTAATGCGGTTTTTAATAAACTAGTTTTCATTATATTTCCTTTGTTTAATACATTTAATAAGTGATTTTACTTATACAAACTTAGGGTTACTTAGTGCTTACGGTGACGAAACTTGTCGAGAATTCTTTTTTACCTTCAATTGTTACTTTGCCTGCTTGTGTTAAATCAAGCTCAACGCGGCTGTAGTCACGGCCACCTTCTTCACGAACAACTTCAATATTTAAAAGGTATTTACCTGGCGCTACGGCATTGCCGTCTAAATCTTTACCTTGCCATTTTATGGTGTAAGTGCCAGCGCGTTTTGTAGCGCCGCTGATACCGTCAAAATTAATGTCGGTTTTACCCGCTTTACGCCACCACTGGCGCAAGTCTTTAAACCATTCGGCTTTTTGTACCCATAACGCAAGCGTTGTTACGTGTTTACGCTCTGGGGTTTCTAGCCATATAGCTACGTACGGGCGATGATACGGCTGTACGTCAAGATCAGCTTGGGTAAATTCAATTTCTAGCTGGGGCGTTTGTGCCTGCGCCGTTGTTTGAAATAAAGCGGCAACCATTAATAACGCTGCGCTTATTACAGTACTTACTTTTAACATTAAGACACTCCTTTAATTTGTGGCACCCAACATAAATAGATAACCAACGGCGTGGCTACGCCGAGCAGTGTTATCCATAAGCCAAGGTTACGTTTTTTTCTGTTTTGAAATAAAATTATCATTCCGGTGATGGCAAAAATAATCATCAACACCGCTGAAATATCAATTACCCAGCTCCACACAGCACCGCTGTGACGGCCTTTGTGTAAATCGCCAATAAGGCTTAAAAAGCCGCCGGTTTGGTAATCTAGGTTTAGCTCGCCAGTTGTAAAATCAAGCTCTGCGTAGGCAAAACCCGCTGGCAGTGGGTAGTCAATCATCACAAGTGCGTCTTCTTTTTCCCATTCAATGCTTTTTACTTTGGTTAAAGAGTATTGCTTGGCAAGAAAGGCTTCTATTTCTGGGTAAAGCGTTGGCAAGGTATCTAGTTGCGCATTCGCTTTAGTGACTAATTCTGCTGGAATAGTTGCAGTTACTTGGCCGTTGTTTTTATCGTTTTTAAGCCAGTCAACATGGTTAAGTACAATGCCGCTAACGCAAAATAGAATGAGTAAAAAGAATAAAGCGGTAGATATGTAAATATGTAGTGCGCGGCTTGTGCTATACAGAGCACGCTTATTTATAAACGCCATAACAACTGTAATTAAGTTAAAGTTACAACATGATAATCATTTGCATTAACTATTACAAATTTACTTACTTAACTTTACATTAAAAAGTTATAGGCATTGAGGTATTTTACTAAAGAGGAAGTTTTAGTTACTTTTTGGCGGGTACGAAGGCCTTAAAATAAGATAGATCATTACCGATATTTCAATAGCTGCAACAAGGTAAATTACCCATACAGGGGCGCTTGAGTAAAGTAAAAATACAAAGCCAATTAACATACCAATAGCGGCGTAACATTTTGCTTTTACAGGCACTACTTTATGAGCTTGCCATTGCTTTAAGGTAACGCCATAGCGGGGGTGGTTAAGTAGCCAGTGTTCAAGTGCAGGGGAAGATCGTGTAAAACACGTAAGCGCGAGAATAAAAAAGATGGTAGTGGGCATAACAGGCAGCACTATACCAATAATACCAAGGGCAACTAACATTAACCCAAGTGCTTTTAGCCATAAGTTTTTATAACAAATAAATACTGATTTTATATTCACTTAGGCTCTTTTTAGTAATGGCTGGTACTTTGGATTGTAGGCCAAATAGTTATAAAATCGAAGGGTAAAAACATAAAAAAGGGCAAACTAAGTTTGCCCTTTTAAATTTATAAAATAGGTTTTACTTATTTAGAAGTAATAACCTACGTTAATGTTAAAGCGACGCTCTGTATCGCCTTCACCAATAATTGAACCACCAATAAATGGCTGGTTACGTGCTTGAATAAAGTCAAAGTACGTAAATAATGGGCCTGCTGATACGCTCATTCCGGTTACGTTCATCCATGTATCTGCACTGTCGTCAGATTTGTCGTAAATAATGCCGTAATCGTTGTAAAACTGCACGCCAGTTATTGGGCCTAAATCAACCGATAGGTCGTAAGCTACGTTAAAGTTAGTCATGGTCGCTTCGCTTGATACGGTATCGTAGTAATCAAACGCACCTACAACAAAACGGTTGCTGTTGTCGTCTAGGTCGTAGTCGTATTCACCGTGCTGAAATTGAATATTCCAGTTATTAATTTGGCTGTTTACGTGGAACGCCCATGCGCCGTAGTTACCTGCGCTGTCGTTACCATCATGTAGGCCACCACTTAATAGTGATACACCCACATCTGTTTTAGCGTTTTCGCCATGCTCAATTTGATACACTGTGCGGGCTGCAAATGTATTGTATTCACCAAGGCGAGAACCTGGAGCATCATATGTGCCTTCAGTTGTTGCACGGCTACCAACAATATCGAAAGAGTAACGCTCGTTTACTTCAGAGCTGCCATCAACGCCGCCTACTTCATCATTTTTGAAAAAGCCTAGGTCTAGCTTCCAGTTGTCTTTAAGTTTACGGTTTACTGTTACACCTAAATCAAAGTCGTCTTCTAGGCCTACGTAGTAGTTAGTGCTAAAAAAGTAGCTGTGTGAGTTGTAAGGGCCGTTACCAAAAGGTACAGGTGCAATACCTGCTTGAGCTTCCCAGCCATCAGTGAATTCGTAACCTAAGTATGCATACTTAACAATGGTCATGTAATCGTAAAAACGAAAATCACCATTAACAGAAATATCGTTTATTTCGCCAGACAAGTTAATACGAAATACTTCAAAGTCTAAATCGCCGCTACGATCTTGAGTGTCTTCATCGTATGAATTAGTGCTGTAGTTAAAACGTACTGCGCCACCAATTTTAATGCCTTCGTCTTTTGTTTCAGACTCAGCGGCTGCTACTACAACCTCTTTTTGATCTGCTTTTTTACTAATTTTTGCAACTTCTTGCTTGTGTTGCTCATTAATTTTTTGCTGCTTGGTTTTTTCGTCAGCTAATTTGTTTTCTAGCTGCTGCATTTGTTGCTTAAGCAGTTTAAGTTGGCTTTGTAGTGAGTCTAGATCTTCTGCTGCATAAGAGGTGCTTGTAACACCACCTAAGATTAGTGCTAGTGTTAATTTTGAGAGTTTAGTCATGATAGCCGCTCAGATTTTGATTAAAAAATAAAAAATTCAAGGCGTCGAAAAACGCCTTACGTTTAGAGTAAGAACTAAATTATAGTATTTTTTTTATTGTTTATTCTTTTGGAGCTTGAGTAAGTGCACCAACTTCAAGAAGGGGCGATGCATCTAATTTATCTGCATCCATCATAGCGGCAACTCGCTGCATTGATGAGAGTAAAAGGCTCTGTTCCCACTCAGCTAACGCAGAAAACTTTTCAATAAAGTGTTCTTGCAGTGGCTGAGGTGCTTTTTCAAGTAACTCTTTTCCTTGCTCGGTGAGGTATAAGCTCACACGGCGTTTATCCATTTGACTGCGTACGCGTGTTACTAAGTTTCTGCTTTCTATTCTGTCGAGAATATTGGTGACCGTTGCTGGACTTAAATTTACATTTTGAGCAATACGGCTCGCCGTAATTCCATCGGTTTGGGAAACTTCTTGCATTATAAGCAATTGTGGCCCAGTTAAACCTGAAGTTTTATTTAGTTGCTTAGAATGTAAATCAATCGCGCGGATTACTTTACGTAAAGAAACCAATAACTCGTCATATCTTTGCATTTGCTTATCTCGTCGATGGGGCGGTGGTATGCCGTAATCGCGAAATGTTACACATCAAATAAATTGAATTCAAATAATAAATTGCACTTTAGGCTGCTTTTATTGGTTTTTAATAGTTAGAGCAGTAACTAATGTACAACTATGTTGTTTAAATCTTATTAAATATTCTTAGCATCTTGTGTGCATTAAGTTGCGCACACTACGTATGTTGTGAATAATTGGCAAGTCTTATTACATAGACTTTAGTATTATTCATTCACAGCTGTTAGTACAAAGTAATTGTTTGTAAGTTAACTGTGTATGTATTAATCGGCAATGAACAAATTCAGCAACCCGTATTTAATACGTATAGCGTATACTTTAAGTATGCATTATTGTTTATATGTACATGTAAAAATCTTTAGTATCAGCATTATAGGGAACAATATGAAATTATCGCCATCGGTTAGCATTGAACAAAGCAATACAGGCCTTGAATTTATTAAAGTAGCTGGCTCAAAGTGTGATGCAAAGATATTTTTGCAAGGTGGGCAAATTACCGAGTTTATCCCTAAAAATAAAAAACCACTTATTTGGGTGTCCAAAAACGAAACATACCAAGAAGGCGCAAGCATTCGAGGCGGTATTCCTATTTGTTGGCCTTGGTTTGGTACACATAAAAATGATGGTTGGCCTGCTCATGGCATCGCTCGTACGAGTTTATGGCAAGCCGACGAAGTACATGAAGATGATGAGCAAATTACTATAAGCTTAAAGTTACCAATGAAATTGGTAAACACGGCGTATTGGCCGCATCAATCGGCGTTAACCGTTGAGTTTGTTTTAACGGATAAACTGCAAGTGCGTTTAACTACAACTAATTTAAGTAATGCTGCGTTTAGTTATACTCAAGCGCTGCATACCTACTTCCCTACCTCAGATATTAAAAGTACGTTTGTTGATGGTTTACAAGGCTCGCAATATATTGAGTTTGGCGAAGGACCTTTTGCTCAAGGTGAGCAAGTTAACTTTGCGCGCGAAACCGACATGGTTTACACCGAGGCGGGTAGCTCTCAAAATATACACACTCCAGAAGGTGTTATTAATGTGAGCCGAGAAAATTCAAGTTCGTGTGTGCTGTGGAACCCGTGGATAGAAAAATCAAAACGGTTATCTAATTTTGCCGATGATGAGTATTTAACAATGCTCTGCCTAGAAGCTGCGAATGTACTCGCAGATGAAGTAACACTTGAGCCAAAACAAAGTCATACATTAGTAACGACCATTAGCTGGGCTGATTAATCTGAATTCGATAGGAAGCGACTGTGTTTAACAATCAACAAATAATGGATTTACCAGCGCATAGCGCCATTAACTTTAAGCCCTTAGCTGATAGGGCTTTGCTACATAAGCAACTTAATTGGCTTGCGTTTTACATTCCGCTAATTGGGGTGCTGATAGCTCTTTGTTATTTTAACGAAACGTTTGCTAACAATGCGCAAACGTATTTATTAATTGGAATGCCAATTTTGGTCGCAGTATCTATGTTGTACAACATAGTTAATGTAAGGCTGCAAGGTTTTGCTGTTCGGGAGCATGACATAGCTTTTAAAAAAGGGGTTATATGGCAGCAAGTGACTATTTTGCCGTTAGCGCGTGTGCAGCACATGGAAATTCATCAAGGGCCTATAGAGCGAAAGCTTGACCTTGCGAGTTTAAAATTGTTTAGCGCTGGAGGCGTAAGTGCCGATTTACAAATAGGTGGCTTAACGCATAGTGATTGTAAAAATATGCGCCAATTTGTGCAAAACTACCGCCAAGATGAAACAAACCCTCAAACCGAGAGTGTTGATGAGTAACACAATTAGCGAGGAGCAAAAGAGCTCTCTGCACTGGCAAAAGGTATCGCCTTGGGCACTATTATACTTTGTGGTGTATTTTAGTGTTCGTTTTGTAAAAGACGGCCTTTTAAACTTGCTGCCTATGCTTGTGGTGTTTGTAACTCAGGTAGAAAATAAATTGTTTTGGGCGCAAGTAGCCGGTGGTGCGGCACTTATTACACTGCTTGTTTACTCATTTTTATATTATTTAAACTTTAAGTTTTGTATTAGTGACGATCACGAAATACTGCTAAATAAAGGGGTATTTAAAAAAGAGCGACTTACCCTTAAGTTTTCACGAGTACAAAACGTAAATATTGCCGAGCCTTTTTATTTTACCCCGGTGAATTTAGTTAACTGTATTTTTGATGCCGCAGGTAGCGTTGCTCAAGAAGCAGTGTTACCTGGGGTCACTAAAAGCTATGCAGAGCAAATGCGTAAGCAGATTTTTGCATTTAAGGCGCAGCAGCAAACCGACGACGAACACGAAGAGCAAAGCGAAGCGGACTTAGCTGAAAATAGCCTGCGTATTAGCAATAAGGAAATAGCCAAGTTTGGTTTAATGTCGAACATGGCTATTTTAGCAATTGCTGCACTTGCACCATTTATTAATGTACTGGTTGATTTTTTAGAGAAAAAAATAATATCTAAGGTTGAGGGGTTTTATCAGCAAGAGCTTGGTATGTTGGCAAACGCAGCAACCTTCGCGATGGTTACCCTTATTGTAATGCTTGTTTTAATGGCCGTTTTGCTCTCTGTGACTATGTCGCTTATTCGTTTTTATAACTTTGAGCTTTATTTTAAGGGCCAAAAATTTAAACGTATTGCTGGCTTGTTAGAGCGCCATCAGCTTTCTATGAGCATGGATAAGGTGCAATCTATTGTTATAAAGCAAAACCTAATGGGGCGGGTACTAAAGCGATTTACTGTTGAGTGCTTGCAAGCAAGTAGCGGGGGCATTGTGGCAGGAGTAGCGGCTAAAAAGAATAAACAAACCTTAGTGTTGCCAGTATTAAATAGCGAGCAAGTAGATAGCGTATGCCAATGGATTTACCCGTGGTTTAACAGTAAAAAACTCGTCTTTAAGCGCGCAGAGCGAGCGCTTTTGTATAAAAATTTAGGCTTTTATTCACTGTTACCCAGTGCTTTAGTGTTTGGGTTTTGTTTTATTGCCGATATTAACACTTTGATTAGCCTTGGTGTTTTGGTGGTGTTCTCTGGCTTGGTAACCTTATCGTATCAGCGTTATGGTTATTACATGCATGAGGATAATGGTCGATTTTACATGGTTGTACGCAAAGGTATGGTTGGCGTGCATTATCGTATTTTTGAGCTTTATAAAGCGCAAAGCGCTCGCAGTATAAGTACGTACTTAATGCGCAAATCAGGCTTAAAAAGCCTGTATATACAACTTGCTTCAGGCTTTGTATTTATGCCTTACATAAAGCAGCAAGATGCTGACTTTATTATCGATTTTACAATTAAGCAGATTGAGTCAGATACACGCAGCTGGATGTAATCTCTCCTATATAAGTAATAAGACATGTGTAAACACACATTTGCACATGCTTTATTACACTTTCTTACTGCCCCTGAAAGACATTTAATAATACCCTAGATAGTATTAAGGAATTATTTTAGGGATGCTCATGAAAAAAACACTTATCGCATCGGCTTTATTACTAGCAGCACCAAGCTTTGCAGCCGATTGGCAAACTATTCATACTGAACATTTTAATATTCACTACAGTGTTGATCATGCTGAATTTGCTAAATCAACTGCAGCAGAGCTTGAAATAGTACGCACCAAAGTGCTTGAGCAGCAAAACCGAGCACTTGATAAAACAGTTGATGTAGTAGTGTTTGATCCCCTAAATGCAGCTAATGGCTTTGCGTTACCTACCTCAAATAACCCTGTAATGGCACTTTTTACAACCCCACCGCAATCGGATACGGTTATATCAAATAGTACAGGTTGGCAGCAGCTACTTGTACTGCATGAATATATTCACTTAGTACACTTAGCGCAGCCTACACGTAATGACTGGCAGCAAAAAATGCGCGGTATATGGGATTTATACGATTTAACCTATAGTAATACACCACGATGGGTTGCTGAAGGCTATGCCACTCTAATTGAATCTAAAATGACGGGACGTGGGCGCCTGTTTGATAACTACTCTGAGTCAATACTGCGAGAATTTGCTCAGCAAGGTGCTTTGCCTACATATGGGCAATTAAATGGCGAGCAGGGCTTTATGGGCGGCTCAATGGCTTACTTAATGGGTAGCCGCTTTTTGAATTGGCTAGAGCAAAACTATTCAGAGCAAACACTCGATAGTGTTTGGACGAGAATGCAAGGCGTAAAAACGCGTGATTTTGATGAGGCATTTAGCGGTGTGTTTGGGCAAAGTGCAGCCAAGCTATATCGACGATTTATAGCTGAATATACCTATAAAGCAATGCAAATAGAGCAAGGGGAGCCGTTACTTAATAGTGAACTTTGGCTTGAGCTTAACTTATATGCGAGTAACCCAGCACTTTCAAAAGATGGTAGTAAAATTGCGATTGTTGAGCGAGATAAAAAGAGTAATACCAAGCTTATAATTTATAGCACTGATGACAACATTAAAGCGCAAGAAGAGTTTACTAAAGCGCAAAAAGAGCTATTAGAAAATGACTCTCAAGATATTCCCGATACAGCGCCAAGTGTGTTTAAGCGCGAGAAAAAACAAGTGCTTAATCAAATAAACCGAGCCGGTATTGCAAACCCGCAATGGGTAAATAGCACAACGTTATATTTTAATGCGTACAGCAATGAAGAGTCGGGTATTTATAACAAAGTGTCAGACATATTTAGCTATAACACTGAAACGGGAAATATAGAGCAGCTTACTAAGCTTGCTGGTATTCGTCGATTTACAGTATCAGGTAATGGCGAAACGCTCTATGGTGAGCAAATAAGAAATGGCTACTCAGAACTCGTAAAAGTAGATTTAAACACGGAGTCGATCACGCCATTATTTACAAAAAGTTTAAAAACAGCGTACGACTATCCGATCCTTAGCCACAATGAAGCAAAGTTAGCTTACTTATCAACGTCTTTAAATGAAAATTGGCAGTTGTATATACAAGATGTTCGCAGTGGCCTTATACAAACAGTGCCTATGCCAAACGGGTATCAATATTTAAGTCAGCCAAGCTTTAGCCATAATGGCGAGTCACTTTACTTTGTTGCAGGTTTAAATAGCGCCACCGATATTTATAACTACAACATAGAGAGTAAAACACTCACCAGGTTAACCCAAGGGCAAGAGGCAGTCGCCTACCCAATTGAAATGGCCGATGGCTCGTTACTCTATTTTTCGATAACCGCAGATGGGCCAAATGTAAAAACACTGCCAAAAGCTATAAAAAGAACAGTAGTTACTGAGTTCGCAGCTAACAAAAAAGCACCGCTGCTAATAGTAAACGAACATACACTTCCAAAAGCTAAAATATATACGCACGAAACAACAGAGCAAACAAATTACAACGTACTCGACCAGCACGCTACCTTTGCGGTTGGCTCTCAGTATTATTCGGCTTCTACCAGTTTGTTAGATTTAAGCATTAAAAGTAGCGACTTATTAAAGCAGCTCGACTTGCAAGCAGGATATAGCACTGATTTACATGATGGAGCACTGCACGGTGGTTATGTGCAGGCAAAATATAATGCGCTTGATGTAAAACTGAAACTTGCGCTGTTTGACTATAATTTGAATACATCGCGCCAGTATCAGCAAAGTCTAAATGCAGACATGGATGCCCGTGGCGGTTTTGCTGCAATAAGCTACCCACTTAAATTTGGCCAGTTAAATTTAACGCCAGGGCTTGCCTACAATTACACTGATTATAAGCAAAGCCATAAAAATTGGATGCGTATAGGCGTTGCTCAAAATTGGCAATATGATCGTCAAGACTTTGCAATAGGCCAAAGTATTTATGCCAGTTGGTACGATGGCAGTAGTAAGAGCAATAGTTGGCAAGGTTACGATTTAGCCGCCAAAATTTTTGGTAAAGTGTTTGGTATTCCTCTTTATACAAACTTTGATCAAAAACAGCGTGATGACAGCAGCCTTGCATTAGGTGGCTTTAGCTCAAATCTTATTAATCAGCAGCAAAATAGTGAATATGTACTTTCATCGGAGCTGCCTTTTTACAGTGCAACCGCAGAGCGTTATCAAGGTTATGGTGGTGGGTTTAGCTTAAAAGAAGGTATGCCGTGGCTTTATTATAAGCAACATCAACTCGACGACACCGTATACGCACAAAGCTACGGCTTAAAATACCAAGGTGACTTTAGTTTTGGAATGGGGCCTGCTGGTGTAAACGATTTAACGTTTAATATGGGACTATCGCGAGTAGAAGGCGACAGTTTTGAAGATGAAATGCGAGCGTGGTTAAGCTTTTATTATTCACTTTAAAAAGTAAAATTCAACTAAAGGCGTTTAAAACACACAGAAATAACATTGTTATTTTTGTGTGTTAAGTGATGCTAATTTTGCTTGATATACATTTAGCTTTTTATTATCACGCTCGTGCTGCATGGCTTTTTCAAGCAAGGCTTGTGTTTGCTTTGTTTTACCTTGCTGATAGCGAATTTTAGCAAGTTCAAGGTAAAGCTCAGATATGTATGGTGCTTTTGCAATTGCTAACTCAAGGTGATTTTTAGCTTGAGTTATTTTTCCATCTTGTAGGTCGTTTTGCGCAATAACGAGCAATTCGTAAGGGTCTTTTTCTTTATTAATTAAATGGCTTGTCAGTTGTCCTTCAAGCGTTTTATCATCAAGGTCCTTTGCTAAGGCTCGGTAGTTATGGATTAAGTTTACGCTTATTTCATTATTATCAAGGGCTGTTTGATAAATTACTTTTGCACTTTGCAAATCTTCCGCACGACGATGTAATACTCCAGCTATATTAAATAACTCAGGGTCGTTAGGCGTAAACGTGTTAGCTTTTAAAATAAGAGAATAAGCTATATTAAGTTGTTTTTTAGCTAATGCCTTGGCAGCTAAATTACTATAAAACTTAGAGAGTAAATCGTTATAGGTAGCACTGCCTGAGTAAATGCTGCCTCTCGTTGGGAAGTAATCTATTAATGTTCCTGGGCGAATAAACACAATAAGATCATCGTCTTTTTCCTGCTCTGGGGCGTAAACTTTTGTTCTGAAATGGTTGGCAATGTATATAATATTATTTTCTTTTGCGTATACAGGTGCGCTAGTCATTTCTTGAAAGCTTGTTTCAAGGTTTAAAAGTTGGGCATAGCTTTGTGTAAGCACTGCTAGGCTAATGCAATTACCTTGAGATAGCTCAATAGTTTGCTTTGAAGTAAGTGTATCGCCGTGATACTTAAAGTTAGTTAGCTGGTTTTGTAGATAATTAAAAATAACGCGATCAGCTCGTGTATCAACTAATTTTTCATTTGCGTAAGCCATAAACTTTTCTTTTTCAGCTTGGGGGAGCTCAAAAATACTTTGCTCATTGAGTGTATTTACACGTTTAAAAAGGGAATGATTTATTACACTCGTTAATAGAGTTTTATTTGGGGAAGTGTTAGTTGGTGTATTTTTGCATGCAGTTAAAAGAAAACTAAATAATAAAACTAAAATTAAAGACTTCATAGGTCACCTCAATGTGAGTTTTTACACTACATTGAGGTGACTTTTTAATCAAGCATTTATAGCGCTATGCTTTTTTAAACGATTTTTTTGTGACTGTTTTTTACGTTTACGGCGGGTGAACCACAAGTAAAAACCTGTACCACCAAGCCACACTGGGCTTAAACCAATAACACACCACAGTATTTTACTAATTAAACCTGCAAAGTAACCAAAGTGAAGCTTTCTAAAGCTATCAATTACTTGCCAGCCCACACCCACTTCACGAATGTCCCAGTTAGCCATATGCTCACCCGTTAGCTTGTTGTAGGTAACCGTATTGGCATATTCACTCGCAAGCGGATTACTGGTATCTACTTCACCAAATAACGTTATGTTTTCGTCAGGCTCAAGGGGCATTACTAAAAAAGTACCGTTAAAAGTAGGGATTTGTTTTTGGCTGTCATCAAGCACATGTTGAAAAGAAACCTCTTCGCTGTATAAGTTTTTGGTTAGCGTAAAATGCTCTTCTTCAGCGTGCTCTATTACTTCGTGGTACCACACCGCACCATTAAAGTAGCCACCTGTTATGGCTAAAATAATAATAATGGGTGAGCCAATCACGCCTGTCATTTTATGAATGTCGCTAAGTACTATTTGCAGAGTTGCACGCCAGCGCACGCTAAATAAACGCTGCCAAAACTTACGATAAATAATAAGGCCGGTAATACCTAGTACCAAGAAAAACACGGCAAAAAAGAAGCCTAAAACGGTGCCAGTCTGCCCTGGTAAGCTTTTTAAGTCATTAAGTAAAAAAGTATAGTGTAAGTCTAAAAACCAGTCGGTAAAATAATGGCTTGTGCCCACAGGCTCAGAAAGGATGTTTCCAGTATATTGATCTAAATGAAATTTATACCAATCTTCTGTGCCGCGCTTTATTAAATAAACCCGATCAGCGGTATCATCGTTAAAAATTTCCCAGCTGCCAACAACATACTCAGGGTAAGTTGTTTGCGTTTTTTCTATGAGTGTATCAATTGGCAAGCGCTGGGCTTGTTCTTTAACAACAAAGTGACTATTGGGCATTAGCAAGCCGTCTATTTCACTTTTAAATACTAAAACGCTACCTGTAATACTAATTACAATTAGTGGAATGAGCGCTACAAGTGCAACCCAGCTGTGAATCTTAAATAGTGTTTTTCTCATAGTCGCTATAGTAATAAATTGTTAATGACTTGCGCATGATAACAATTATCAGTTTTATTTCATAGTTATGCGTTTGATCCCTCAAAACCATATAACTGTTAACTTAAAGCAACGCTTTTTGTATGCTCAAGTTGCCAGTACCAAATATAAAAACACGCTAATTAGTTGAGTAAATTTTATTCATCATTACAATGCCGCGCTCACATTAAAACCCTATTAAAAACAGTTGTTTATTATATGTTTTTATTTGGCGTTTTATTAACAGTTATGTAACGAAAGAGGTGTGTTTTGGCGCATTATTTGCCTATCTTGTCTTCATTCATTTTGGTTTTTAGCTTTTTACCGCTATTAAATAAAATAAGAAAAAACCGTAGTGTGTCTGGCTTATCACTACTAATGATGACCTTTGGTTTAGCGCAAAGCCTTTACTTTATAACGTACAATATTTATTTTGAGCGCTTTTATATAGCACTGCCATTTTTTGTGACGGGAGCGCTGAGTAGCTTAATTTTATATTTTTTCGCACGTTATAACGCAAAAAAAACAGAGCGAATGCAGCTATTCGCAATGCTTTCTTTTTCATTGCTGCCTTTTGCATTACTGCTTAATCCTAATTTAGACACAGCAGCAGTTCTAAATGGTTTAACGTATGTAGGCTTGGTCATGAGTTCAGTACGTGTAATGCCACAAACTTATAAAACTCTTCGCAGCGGTAATATTAGTAATTTGAGTGCGCGTTATTTTAGCTTGCAGTTTATAGCTGGAATTTGCGGCCTAACAGTTGAGCTTTCAATGGCTGTGCCAAGTACTTCACATGTATTAATGTTTATTATGCTATTGCTCACCAATGCTGTGCAATTTGCATGTATGCAGTATTATAAAATTCGCCCAGTAATGGCTTAAAAAACAAGCGCTTTAATGTTCCTATTTAACTAAATATATGGCAAGTTACTTTATCAGATAAAAGGATAAAGTATGAATTGGAATCAGTTTGGCTATATTTGCCGTGTTTATAGCTCAAAAACCTTAAGCGCTTCACAAAAAGCAGAGCTAACTGCACAACCGCATTTAGCTGTTTACGCTAATGAGCGTGCAGATAGTAAATTAGCTAATGACCTTGCAGCAAAATTTGCACTTCAAGATGAAGCTACTTTGCAAAAACAAGCGGTACATTACCAATGTTTGCCTCAGCTAATTAATGAATTTAAGCTTGAGCAAAAAGGTTTGTTTAGCTACTTAACTATTGTTTTTGTTATTTATGTTTTCTCTTCATTTTTATATCAGTTTTTTGTTGTACCTACATTCGTAGAAATATATAGCAATCATTCGATCTCCTCAGAACATACCTTTGATGATTACTTCTCTTACTGGTATGTGCCAATTATTTTATTACTCTTCCTGCAAAGCATTATTTTTACAGTTACCTTAAAGCTTAAAAATGCATGTACTTTAATTGAAGCACAGCCTTTCTCAGGTTTATTTAAAGTTTTAATACCAAGTAAGCTGGTTAACCAATACAGTTTTTTAGTTGCGACGTTGAGCTTTGCTCTTAATTTTAAAGCGCACGAGAAAACCTTCTCACCAGAGACTAAACATTTGGCTAAATGTGATTCGTTAGGCTATGAAACCGATAAAGAATTTAAAGTGTTATTAGAGCAGCAGTTCAAACAGTTTAATTCGCGGGTTAAAAGTTTTATAAATAAGCTAGTTATTCTTTATGGATTAGTGATTGTAGTATCTATTTACTTATTTGTTAGAGCGGCTTATCAACCAATATTTATGCTAGGAGAAGCGTTATGAAAACAAAAGGATTTACGTTAATAGAGTTGATGATAGTGGTGTCTATCATTGGGATTTTAGCTGCGGTTGCGCTACCTCAATATAGTAAGTATATGCAACGAGCAGAACTTGTTGACCCACTTGCTATGGCTGCAGTAATTCGAGAAGACGTTACGGTTTATTATCTTGAAAACAGGCGCTTTCCAGCAAGTAATGAACAAGCGGGTGTACCAGCAAGTAAATTTCTAATTGGTAATAGAGTAACGGCCATTACAGTAGATAACGGCGCTATTCATATTAGCTTAGGTAATAAAGCTTCACAGCCTCTGCAAAATACAGTTTTAACCTTTAGACCGGCAGTTGTAACTGGAAGTCCTACAAGCCCAATTGCGTGGTTATGTGGGTTTGATGAACCGGTAAACGGTATGCAAGTGGTTGGCGAAAATAAAACAACAGTACCAAAAGAAATTTTACCTTCAGCATGTATATAAAGTAAGCAGGGGATTGAAATGAAATTAACTATTCATCAAATTGATGCATTTACAAGTTCATTATTTAAAGGCAATTATGCCGCGGTGATCCCGCTTGAGTCGTGGTTAAACGATGAGTTAATGCTTAATATTGGCGCTGAAAACAACGTGTCCGAAACAGCCTTTACCTGCCTGCAAGCCGATGGTAGTTATGCAATTCGTTGGTTTTCGCCTTTGATGGAAATAGACTTTTGTGGGCATGCAACTTTAGCGGCTGCGTATGTTTTATGTGAAGAGCATAATATATCGCAAGTGCGCTTTACTGCCGAAGCCGTTGGGGAGCTTATTGTTAATAAAAAAAGCGATGGTAGTTTTGCTATGACCTTTCCTAAGCAAGCACCCACAAAGGTTGAAGATATACCTGATGCACTATTAAAAGGCTTGTCTATACAACCAGTGCAGGTATTTAAAAATCGTCAGGCTTACTTTGCTATCTATGACAATGCCCAGCAAATACATGAACTAACTACCAACTCAGCGCTTTTAAAAACGTTACATCCATTTGATGTTGTTGTTAGTGCAAGCTCTGCTGAATACGACATTGTCTCTCGCTATTTTTGGCCAGCCAGTGGTGGAGAGGAAGATTTTGTAACTGGGTCTATTCATACCGGGCTTGCTCCTTATTGGGCGCAGCAATTAGGTAAAAATAAATTAAATGCATATCAGGCCTCAAGCCGAGGTGGTTTTATACAATGTGAGGTGGGTGAATCTACCGTTACATTAACAGGCCATGCTGTTAGGTATTTAAAAGGCACTATTTATATTTAGCAATAAAAAGGCCACACAGTATGTGGCCTTTGTTTACTCAATTATTCAATTATTCAATTTACTTAGGCTTCTAGTGCTTTGGTAATTAAGCGATCAATATATTTTTTATGCGCTTTGGTCGCAGTATCTGCTCCCCAACCAATACTGGTATCAGCTATTTGAGTTAACTGATATAGCGCCGCGGTTTTAGCTAGGTTATCGTATTTGCTGGCTTTACTTAGACCTGCTATAGCAATTAGCTGATTTACATATTCAATTTGTAAGTTATGACTAATTGAATTTGCCTCTTCACTTTTAACAAAAATACTGGCGGTTAAATCTTCCATAAATTGGCTCAAGCTATATTCGTTACCGTAGAGAGCTGTGTCGGAAATGCGCAGTAAAACGGCAGGGTGAAGCAACTGTGCTAGCACTGTTTTTTGCATACCTAAAATCATTTTATGCGCTTTAGGATCTTCGTTTTTACCATAATGGCTAAAGCCTCGGCGCTGAAGTTGAAGGTAGTTATACAAAGGCTGCATACTTTTAAGAACATCTGGCGCAAATACAAATTTTGCTAATATGTCCATTGCTTGTGTTTGGCGCTCGAGCGATACAGGAGTAAATGGTTTATCTGCGTTTACGTCACCTACTACTGCACGTTCAACATATACCCCACCAATTTGGCGAGAAACAATGCCAGCTTGCGTACGGTACTGGCCAAATAAGCTATTTGCAGAGGTAACTAGTTGTTGGTAAGACTCGCCTTTTACTGTGGCTTTATCTTTTAACTTCGTAAATAATTTATTAATTAACGCCATTCGATCCGCGCCATATGCCGCTGGGTTTGATGATAAATCACCAATCATTACGCGTGGATCTATATGGCGACCCGGTGCGCGCATGTCGTCGGCATCGTTACCAAAGGCAAGGGCGTGTTCGCTTGAACGAGCCAGAATCTTGTCAAGTCGAGCTTGCTCAGCGGCTTCATCGGTAAGTGCTACGCTGTAGCCATAATTTATTGCCCAATCGTCGTACGGACCAGGTTTTGTTTGAAAAATATCACCTTGCTGCACACCTATTGGGGCAATGTTTGCGGGTGCATAATCCATGACAGAGCCAGTCACTATGCCTTGGGTTTTGTTTTTATCGTGTACTTCTTTTTCATCCCACAAAATTGATGATTTCATGTTGTGGTTAAGGCCTAAAGTATGACCTACTTCATGAAGTACTAATTGCGTTAAACCTTGGCGAAGCATTTCATTGTCTTCAATATTTGTATCCGTTGCCAAGCCTTTAGCGAACATCAGGTTTTGCTGAATTTCATGCCCTAGTGAGCAATTTAACTCACCTGTATGTAGGTGCTCAGCGTGACTCATTGTACCTTGCGTATACAGGGTGTCGTAAATCCAACGGTTTTTCATAAATACAAACTCAAGCATAATGTCTGAGCCAAGTATTTCGCCAGTTAATGGGTTAGCAAGTGCTGGGCCGTATCCGCCAAATGGTGGTTTAGGTGATGAGGTCCAGCGTAGTACGTTGTAATTAATATCGCCTGCATCCCAATCTGCATCGTCTGGTTGTACTTTTACTTCTAGAGCATTTTTAAAGCCAGCTTTTTCAAACGACGTATTCCAGGTTAATACCGCATCGCGTACGGTGTCGCGCCACTCAATAGGTGTGGTGTTTTCTATCCACCAAGTAATTGGTTTTACAGGCTCTGAAAGGGCTGCACTTGGGTCTTTCTTTTGCAAGTCCCAGCGCTTAATTACATCTTGATAAGGAGCCCAATCAGTAGAGGTCATTTTATCAAATTGATTAGTAAAATAGCCAATGCGTGCATCGTCCATACGTGGTTGGTAGTTATTTTTAGGTAACGCTACAAATGAGTGTTGCACCTTTACCGAGACACTACGTGGATCGCTTACTGCGCTTGTACCACGAACCGTCGGGCTTGCATTCGTAAATACGTAATCAACAACCACATCTAAGTTATTAGGGTAAGGACGCTGCTTAATTATGCGTGATTTTTTATCGTCTAACTTACCTACTTTAAAGCGCTTTTTAGCTTTTTTGTCTGCTGGGTTTGGCGTTGGTGATACTTTATGAAGTGCTTCGCTTAAGAATAGCTTATTTACTTTAAAGGCTATTTTACCTTCTTCTTCTTTTTCTATTTTAATGCTGGCAAGTACGGCTTCGCTTATGTTGGCATCACTTGCTTTTGAAATAGCGCTACTTTCATCAAATTTATAGCGTGGAGTTTTGCTAATTATATCAATTCGATCAAAGTATTTTCTAAATTCAATAAGCTTGGTTTCGCGATATGAACCACGAAAATGGCCTGCATCTGTCACACCATCTACGGTATGCGCAAAGTAAACAAACGGAGTATCAAGTTGAGAGTCATTAATTACCATTAAATGCTCGCCCGTTTTTTCGTCTTGATAAAGGTTAAAAACACCTGCAAATTCAGTTTGATCTTTAACCATTTCGCTCAGTGTTTTTGGCTTTTTATCTTCTTTTTTGTCGGCAGCAATTGCTTGGCCGCTGAGCGCGATACTAAGCGCTAAAGTAAGTGATGTTAGTTTCATTGTTGTAGTCTTTTTGGAGTTGCTAATTTAATTGGACTGTACGGAAATTAATTTTGTTTCGCACAGCTTCTCGATGAAATAGTAGCTTAATTTTTCAACCAGTTGATTTTAAATGGTAAAAGTTTGTAACAAAATATAATGAATGAGATGAGCTGCAGGTTTTTATTTTCATTAAATATAGATACTTAAGATTTCTGTACATTTGTAACAGTTGCTTACAAATGTCACATTAATGTTTTATCTAGCTCTGTTATTATGGCGTTAATAGAAATTTGGGGTAATTAGGATATGCAAACAAATTCACTTAGATGGGTTTTCCCATTTGTAGCGCTGGCCATAGGTATTGTTGGCTTTATGGGTGTTAATGCTATAGCGCAAGAACCGGAGCAAAAGAAGGCGGTAGATACGCGTCCTACGGTGCAAGTTGAGCCTGTAGCAGCAAACGATCACCAAGTAATGATAAATAGCTATGGTGAGATAAAGCCGCTAGAAAATACACAGCTTTCGGCGCAAGTGTCGGGTGAAGTATTAAGCTGGCACCCTAACTTTGTTGCCGGTGGCGTGGTTGCTCGTGGTGAAACATTATTCACTATCGAAAAAGATAACTATGAAGCTGCAGTACTTGTTGCTGAGGCTGATGTTGCTCGAGCACAGGCTGCACTTATTGAAGAGCAGGCTCAGGCACAGGTAGCCGAGGATGAAGCAAAGCGTTTTCCTAGTAAAGCGCGTACCGATTTATTTTTACGTAAGCCGCAAGTGTTAAGTGCTCAAGCTGCCGTTAAATCGGCGCAAGCAGCTTTAAAGCGTGCGCAACGCGATTTAGATAATTGTGAAGTGACAGCGCCATACGATGCTTTAGTGGTTAGCCGTAATGTAGGTGTTGGCCAGTTTGTTACTGTAGGCTCACAAGTTGCTGAATTAAATAATATTGAAACCGCTGAGGTGATTATTCCTATTGCAGGGTTCGATAGCGTGTTTTTACCAGAGCGTATTAAAGGCATTACCGCTACAGTGATTCAAAAAGGGCTAAATAGCTTTACGCGTGAAGGGGTAATAGACCGCGACTTAGGAATTGTAGATAGCGCTACGCGCATGAGCAGTTTAGTTGTGCGAATTGAAGACCCTTATGGTTTAAAAACAAAACAACCAGCTATTAAATTTGGCAGCTACGTACAAGTTAATTTTGCAGGGGCTACGCTTAATAATATTTACCGCTTACCGCAAGCTTTAGTGAATAACCAAACCGTATGGGTAGTAAACGAAAGCCAAGAGCTTGAGCCACGTAAAGTGACTGTTATTCGTGAAGAAGGTGAATACTTTTATATCAGCAGCGGTTTAAATGCTGACGACCAACTCGTTACTACCTTGCCTGAATATCCACAAAAAGGGATGCAGGTTAAAATTGCCGGTGTAGCTACACCTGAAAGCTCAGAGTTGAGCACCTCAAACACGCAACAGCTGTAAGGTGTATTAGACATGAGCGAATCAATACAAAAAAAACAAACAGGACTCATTGCCTACTTTGCTAATAACTCGGTTGCTGCAAACTTAATGATGTTTTTTATCATTGTTATGGGTTTAATTAGCTACTTCACTATTCAGCGTCAAATGTTTCCAAATATAGAAGTTAATTATATTAACGTTGAAGCTAACTACCCAGGTGCCTCTCCTCAAGAAATAGAAGAAAGTATTCTTATAAAAATTGAAGAGTCACTTAAAGATATAACCGAAATTAAAAAAGGTGTGTACCGCGCTTTTAGAAATGGCGGCACTGCAAGCCTTGAAATAAACACTGATGCTGAGCTTACCGATGTACTTGATAAAGTAAAACTTCGTGTAGATGGTATTGCGACTTTTCCGGCGGGTATGGAACCGGTCACCATAAGCCAAGTTGAATTTAGGCAAGATGTAATAGGTATGACTCTTGTTGGCGATTTACCGCTTACAGAGCTTAAGCCTATTGCAAACCAAATAGAAGATGAGTTATTACAGTTATCGAACGTATCTTTGGTGGTAAACGATGTACCGCTTGACGAGATAGCTATTGAAATAGACCCAGATACGCTGCGCCAATATAACTTAACACTTAGTGATGTGATGGATGCGGTGCGTCGCTACTCAGCTAACTTTTCGGCAGGGCAATTAAAAACCGATGCGGGCGTTATTTCTGTTCGAGTAGAGAACCAATTTTACTCGGGTGAAGAGTTTAGACATATCCCAGTAAAAATAGGTGAGTATGGCGCTAAAGTTTTACTGCAAGATGTGGCCATTATTAAAGACCAATTTACAGAAGGTGAGCGCTACTTTAAATTTAACGGTGAAAATGCCGTTTATATGTCGGTTAAAGCAACGCAAGAGCAAAATATAATTCCTGTGGCCGACTCGGTTAAGGCATTTATTGATCAAAAAAATAAGCAGCTACCGCCAGGTATTAGGTTAGAGCCATTAATGGACATGACATATTACCTAAATGCACGCCTTGATATGATGAAGGCTAACTTGTTTCAAGGTGCAATTTTAGTGGCCATTATGCTGTCGTTATTCTTGCGCTTTAAACTCGCATTATGGGTGATGATTGGCTTACCCGTTTGTTTTTTAGGGGCCATGATGATGATGCCATTATTTGGTATCAGCATTAATATTATTTCGTTATTTGCGTTTATTATGGTGCTCGGTATCGTGGTGGATGACGCCATAGTAATAGGCGAAGCCGCCTATACAGAGGTGGAAAAAAGCGGTGGTGGTGTCGAAAACGTCGTACGTGGTGCAAACCGCGTAGCAACTCCTGCAACGTTTGGTGTATTAACAACCATTGCTGTGTTTGCGCCGTTTACGCTTTCAAGCGGCCCAGAAAGTGCCTTTTTCTATGGTATAGCTGTTGTAGTTATGCTGTGTTTAGTATTTAGCCTTGTAGAGTCAAAGCTTATATTACCGGCTCACATTGCACACACACACTTTTCACCGATTAAAAAAGGGGGGTGGCGCGATCGCTTTAACACTCGCTTTTTTGGTTTTGTAAATGGCCCATATAAACGTTTTATTTCTAAATGTGTAGATTGGCGCTGGACGGTTTTATTTGCCTTTATTGCTATGTTTATAATAAGTATTTCGCTTATTACCTCGAACAAAGTGCGCACAGTACCTACGCCTAAAGTACCGCACGATTTTCCTCAAATACAAGTTGAAATGAACGATAACGTTTCTGACTTACAAACTATTGCGGCTATTCGTGAAATAGAAGCCATGGTACTTAGAGTAGATGAAGAAACTGAGCGTGAATTTGGTCAAAAAATTATTCGTGATGTTTTGGTATTTAACCAAGGCAGAACTGAGTCGCAATTACTTGCGCCTTTAGTTGATGAAGATTCACGTCCGTATAATGCATTTGAACTTTCGCGTCGCTGGCGTGAAGCTATGCCAACTATTGCCGGTATTAAATCGTTAACTATTCAAGATGATGTTGGTGGCGGCGGTGGCAACGGCGGCGGTGAGTTTGGTTACTTACTGTTTGGCTCTGACATAGAGACTTTAAATGAAGCCGGTCGTCGTTTTATTCAATTACTGCAACAGCAAAAAGGACTGTTTGATATAAGCTCAACAATTGACCCCGCGAGCAAAGAAGTGCAAATGAGCTTAAAACCGGTCGCTTACGACCTGGGCTTAGATTTAGCAAGTATTGCTAATCAAGTAGGTGCCAGCTTTTATGGTGGTGAAGCGCAGCGCGTGATTCGAAACGGTGAAGAAGTACGTGTAATGGTACGCTACCCTAAACTAACTCGTGAAGCATTTTCATCGCTTAAACATACTGTAGTGACCACCCCACAGGGGCGAGAAGTATTACTTGGTGATGTTGTAGAGCTGACCGAAACGCCAGGTATTAGTTATATTCGCCGTGAAGGTGGTTATCGTACTGTGTATGTTTATGGCAATATTGATGAAGAGCAAATTGAACCGGGCGAAGTAGTTAAGCAGGTAAAAGAAAACTTACTACCACAACTTAAAGAAGAATACCCAAGCGTTAAATCAGAACTTGGCGGTGCAATTGAAGAGCAGCAAGCTCAAGCAAATGAGCAGGTTATGTTTTTTATTGGTGGTATGATTTTAGTTTACATACTGCTAGCAGTACCGCTTAAAAGCTACTCGCAGCCGCTTATTGTAATGTCAGTTATTCCATTTAGCTTAACGGGGGCTATTTGGGGTCACTTTTGGTTTGATTTAGATATGAGCTTAATGTCGGGCTTTGGCTTAATTGCTGCCGCAGGTGTTGTTATAAACGACTCCCTAGTAATGACCGACTATGTAAACCAAGTTCGTCGCGAAGGAGTTAGTGTTAAACATGCGGTAATAGAAGCCGGTTGTGCACGCTTTAGAGCAATATTACTTACCTCAATCACTACCTTTGCTGGTGTATTGCCTATTATGTTTGAAACGAGCTTACAGGCTAAATTTGTAATACCTATGGCAGTAGCGCTAGGTTTTGCAGTTATGTTTGCAACGTTAATAACACTAATATTAGTGCCATGTTTATATATTATTTTAGGTGACATTGGTGCGGTATTTAAGCGCCCGTTTAAAGGGCGTTCTGCGAAAGCTGCGTAATACTCATCCGCAATAATACTTAATCATTTTGCGGGGCTAAACGTGTTGCTACTTGCGTTAAAAAATTCTCATTTACGACTGCATGGATGCAGAAGGTAGAGCAATGCAGGAGCAATTGCCGA